>CAZCKW010000062.1:1467-6560 GCA_964499375.1 uncultured Dehalococcoidales bacterium | reverse complement strand
AGTCGTAATGTAACGGTCTTATCCTGACTATTCTGCCGTTGTTGACATCAACCACTGAGCTATTTGCGTCACAGCCGTTACCGCAAAAACCAAGCCCTTTAATAAGTGTTTTCTCTTCCTCAAATTCCGTTCTAACTTTCTCCCTATCTTTGGACATCTCTTTTACGTCTCCCATTTTGATAATTCTATAAGACATGAGTGGGGTGCCATGCCTGGAGCGTTCTTTGACAGCATTCTAGAAGGAGTCATCAGGTTGACGCATCCACCCTTGTCTATACTACCGGGTTTACCCTTCTCCAGAGGGTCGTATTTTGATGAGCCTTCATACGAATGTACCACACCAGGTCTCAATCTCTCTGTGACCTGCGCAATACCCAGTACTGCTCCCCGGTCGTTGTACATCTTGACGATGTCTTTATCTTTGATGTTTCTAGCGCTGGCATCTGACGGATGGATGCGGATAACCTGCCAGGGATAGCCATCTTTGAGTATGCGGTGACCCGGGATATCTGCCAGCGAGTGGATACTTATGTCGTGCTGAGTATGAAAGGAGAACCTGGGATGTGGAGAGATAAGCTGTAGCGGGTACTTTTTAGCCAGTTCTGAGGTATGTCCTTCCCAGCTTGGTATATATCCTGGCATAGGCGGTCGTTCCTCATCGTCGGGGAAGTGCTCCGTCAGGCTCTGTGAGACAAATTCTATCTTGCCGCTGTATGTCCCCAGCTCTTTAGCCTTCTCTGTGCCTTTCTTAGGATTAGGATCAGGAGTATCGCACTCCCTGCCTTCATAGAACCAGCGCAGCGCAGGAGTAGGCTTGTAATCTTTAGGGAAGGGGACGACGAAGTAGCCCTTTGTCTTGAAATCCTCATAGGATATATATTCCGGCAGGGAGAAAGCATCAAATATTTTCTTAATCCAGTCCTCCCACGAGTTGCCCTCGGTGTACTCTTCCTTGAAGCCCAGTCTCTCGGCAAGTTCCACGAAGATATCGTAGTCGGGTCTCGATTCCCATAAAGGCTCGATACACTTCTTCATATAAACGATAATCCGGTGGTTACATGCATTTTGGGAATGAAAACCATAACCGCCAACACATGCCCACTCAGCTATGTCGCTCCGCTCAAGGTTGGTGCATGCCGGCAGTATGACATCGGCGAAACCAGTTTCACTGTGCCACCAAACCTCCTGATTGACCACAAATTCCAACTTGGGACTCTGATACATCTTTATCCACCTGTTGGTATCTGTCATCGTGCCAATGAAAGAGCCTCCATACCGGTAAATCATCTTGACCTCAGGACTACCTGGCTTGGGATAGGTATAGGGGATAAACTGTTGCTCAATAGATTCTCCACAAACACCTTCCCCTATCCAGCTAACAGGCGGGTTCAATATACACTCAGGGACAAGTAAGCGGTAAAGGCGGCTTTTAATCTGATTGACAGCAGGTTTTTCGGCCACATGTGAGAATGCATCTAACCCGCCATCAGCATATCCAGGAAATTTGAATTTAGAATTTAGCGGTGCTCCCGTTGTAGTTCCCCAGATATTGACTCCTGGTTTTCCCAACCCCTGCATAGCCTGAAGCAATACCATCAGCCTCGCCCATTCATGTCCGTAGGCTTGCCTGCAGGCACCCCCAGCACATCCGATTCCCCCGGTAGCCAGCATAGTTCTCTTGTTACCCCACTCCCTGGCCAATGCCCTTATTGTTCGCCCCGAGACACCTGTTATCTCCTCAGCCCAGCCAGGGGTCTTGGGCACTCCATCATCCCCACCCATAATATGTTTCTGGAACCGCTCAAATCCAATGGTATTAACTGAAACATAGTCTTTATCATAGGTATCCTCATGTATCCAGACATAGGCTATCGCCATGGCCATGGCGGTGTCGGTGCCTGGCCTTGGCGCTATCCATTTATCCCCCAGTATTGCAGCGGTATAGTTACAGAAGGGATCAATAAAAATCTGCTTAATTCCCATCTCCTTTAGCCAGTAACGCCAGATAACAGACTCCTGCCCACTATATCCTCCACGTGTAGAATCAGGATCATTGGACCAATGAATTACCAGCTCGGTATTTTTCAAAGCGTCCTCTAGTAAATCATATTGCTCATTACCCCCCAGCTTCCAGTAAAATCCCCAGGTATGTATAGCCCCCCAGTGCCACCCTTCCCAGCTGTCCGGATTATCGAACATAGCCGTATTCCCCAGTAGCTCAAAGAATCTACCAAATGCGCCCATCTTATAGCCTAGAAGTCCCCAATTGGTGTGAGATGGTCTTATGGCTGTAATAGCAGCATGGCCATAAGCCTTTCTGATTCTTTCCATCTCGCCTGCGACTATATCCAGCGCCTCACTCCAGCTTATCCTTTCATACCCAGATTTACCCCTCATTTCAGGGTGTCTATCACCATTAGGGTCGAAGTCCACTCTCTTGAGTGGATATTTAACCCTGTTTTCGGAGTAAATCCGTTCTCGTTCTGCTGTAGTAAAAGGGGCAAGGGTTGCTTTCCTGGGAGGAGAAAATTTCTTGCCACGGGCTTCAATTTTCCACGATGCTCCATCCTTTTCATTAAAGACTATGGGTCTTATGCGGATTATCCTGCCATCCTTTACATGAACAAAAATGGGGCCACCAACCGTACAGTTAGTAAAGATTTCTTCTGCCATACCCTCTACTCCTTTCCTGACTTTCCAGACACAGCTCAAACTTAATTATCCCTTGCCTCCTTATAGGCCACAATGCCCCTCATAATTCTCTTCAAACGTGGGCGCATTGGGCGGCAGCAGCCAGTAGTTGAACGGCAACTCCCCCACCTTCACCTCCCCATCATCCAGCCTGATGGTGACGAACTTGTTCCACTCTGGTGGGTCCATTTCAGGGTAGTCTATCCTCTTAAAATCCAGAGCAGCGCTGCTCGCCTTCCGTACCAGAGAGGCATGCATTATCATTTCTCCCACCGTGAGACGCACCATACACTCCAGAAAACGCGCTAACTCGTGAGGGTTCCTGATACAGGTCCTGGCTGCCTCACTCTCCCTGATACTGTTTAGCCACCACAAGCCCCTTTTCAGCGTTTCCTCCCCCTTATACTCACCACAATAGTCCTGCATAATTCGGCATATCCCGGCCTGCAACTCCTTCCACCCTGTATCACCCTTTCGATTTACCGGTGCATAGACGCGTGCCTTTTCCTTATCCACCTGTTTCCTGTCTATGACCGGCTCTACCGCTGTGCTCACATAAGCGGCTACTTTTCTGCCAGTATATCTGCCGGTAGTAGCCGCTCCAACATGCCCTCCACCACCTGCAGTTTGGGCGCCCGCTGCATATAAGCCTTCCAGATTAGTCTTCATATCCCAGTCAACTACCAGACCACCACCACCCAGGAATGCGGTTGCCCTCCACTGCGGCGCAGAAGCCAGCTTACTTTTCATGTCCCACCAGGGACCAGGCTTCCCGGCCAACTCAGGAGGCAACACATTTGCCTGGAGCATATCCTTGTCAGGGTCAAAGCCAGCCTTGGTGTACATATCATATATTATGTGAGTCTTTCCTTCATGCCCAACCATGAGCCCGAATATCGCCCTCCGCTCATGTTCCGGCATGCCGGGTAAATCAGCATAAAACGGAAGAACATATTCTCCCTTCATTATGCGCTCGGATAAGTCTGGAATAAGCCTTACTCCACCACCAAAAGGTCCCCTTTCCCCTCCTGCATGATACCGCTCCGCTACTGTTTTCAGCACTCTACCATCCTTATCAACCCACGGAATTTCCTTCCCTTTGGCATCGACTATAGTACAGGCAAACCAGGTATTACTAGAATTACCGGTGCCATAAGCAGGATAGCGGAAGGGACCTGATGACTCCTGGCTCCTCTCCATCATTGTCAGCTCCGCTCCAGCTAGCCAACCCATAGCATCTCCATCTCCGGCAAGGTTAGGGTCATCGTGTTCAACATAAGAACCTACCAATTCCGTGTTGAATATCCAGATTCGGAGGGGTTGAGCTGTGGATAGAATAGTGGCTTTTGTCTTGAAGATGTAGAATTCGCCAGTTCGTACATTCACACCCGTCGCACCTATAACCCTGGAGCCCGGTTTCCCCCCTTCTGTTAGCAGGCTGGTAACCATAACATGCTCGCACATATCTACACCAAGGCGTTTAAGTTCCTGATACAGGGCAGGTTTGATATTTGCTCCCTGGACGCGTATACAATTAGGATTATCATAATCATAGGCAAACATTAATTTAGTCTCTTCATCTCTGAATTCGGCACCAACAAACTCATCATCCACATCTCTAACCTTCACCCCCATCTTCTCCATATCAAGGAGTGCATCATAGCTCTCCTTACCAGTAATGTAACGGACGTGCCCTAGAGAATACATGCCTCCAAACGGTCCACCACCAGACTTCATCGCCTCTTCCGGTTTCGTCTTAGATCTGGGATTGTTAAAAGCACCACCCCAATGGTCAACACCCGCTCCTCCTGAGCCACTCCTTATAATGGAAGCCTTATCCACCACCAAAACCTTTGCTCCCCTCTTTACCGCACTTATTGCCGCATGGCACCCAGCTATACCCCCACCGATTATAAGTATGTCGGCACTAACTTCGTTCTCCTTACCATAATTCACTGGATACGGCCAATCAGGCGTATTTGCTCTTGATGCTTCATCATAACTAGACATTCACTTTACCCCCTTAAATTTCAATCTGGCAGGATAAAAATAATTTACAATCGTAATTCTGTTCCCAACTCCCAGTATTGGGTCCCTGTAGCCAGTACTCCGCCAGCTTTTCCCCTATCTTTATTCACAATCCGAGAAGCCTAGATATATTGCCTCCCAATATCAGGTCTTTCTCCCGGTCATGTAGGGACAATTGCTCGATTACTGCCAGGTCGTACTTATAGTGGTCAGGAGTGGAAGGAGGCGGTACTCTGCTATACGAGGGATAGGCCTTGCCATCATAAAGGTAATGTCCGAAGGGGGCAGGAGTGTCTGTGCCAAAGATTATTTTCTCTGGTCCTATAGCCGGGTCACACACAGCCTTTTCTACTACCTCAATCGGGGCTGAACTT
>CAZCKW010000062.1:0-1457 GCA_964499375.1 uncultured Dehalococcoidales bacterium | reverse complement strand
ACTTGTTTCAAGATATACATTTTCATGTCTTGCTGCTACCAGAAGCGCCATGTCCGCATAAGAGCCAAAATAATAGAAACCCTGCACTCCTATGTGGGCTATTATAATAGCTACTTCCGGATACTCTGTCGCAATGTCATCTATGAAGGCCGGGTTACAGAACCACAGAGTCCTCTGAGCACACCATCCTGCCTTAGAGTTCCCTCGCGTGCGAGGCGACCTGTGAAGGTAAGGCGCCACACCTGTATGGAAGAGTGCCACAGCTTTATGTTCAGCGAGAACATCCATAATTGGCCTGTACTTAGCCCATAGCTGCGGCCAAGTCTCCATTCCGGCAGCCGCCATCAGCGCCCATTCACCAACACCTTTTACCTCAGGTATCTTCAAATAGGATTCTATCTCCCTGGCCGCCTCCTCACCATTCAATTCACCAGGAATAGTAGGCATGGAAAAACCGACCATCACCGCCGGAAATCTATCAGGGCAATCTCGGGCAACCTGTATTATTCGATCATTCTCCTCTGGCAAGATTGATATGCCCTGGGAAACTAGCCCGATGGATTTATCAACACCATGTTTATCCATAAGCTTCAGTATGGATTCTACCCGCTCTGTCTCAGCCGGCTTTTCAAGCATCAGCTTTTCCATAGTTTCATAGTTCTCGGTACTCTCCATGGAAGGTCCGGCTGGATGCGTATGCGCATCAATAATAACACCACTTTTCATAAAAACTACTCCTTTCTTCTGCCTACAGCCTTTTTATTGGCTGTATCATCTTTATCTTGGTAGCATAGGCACTAAAATCTGATGTGTCAAGAGGATAGTATGCTATATCCAGTATCTCCTGGCCAAAGGCCTTACATAAATTCCCCAGGTGGCCGCCCTCAGCATGCCCTTTCATATCATCTGTAAGTAAGGCACAGACGGTTTTCATATCCCGATAAGTATCCGAAAACCAGCCCCACACAGCAGCCGGATCCGTGTGTATGAACGGTGTCTGGTAGTATAACATCATGCTTCTGGCTGCCAACCTCCCACCGGCGGTCGCGTATTGGGTGGGGGTGGGTCTGGCATACCAATTCGAAAGTGCTCACCCGTTTCCTTTCTCTTCCACCTTACCCTCTGCATTACTGGCTGTACTAACTTTATCGCCCCTTCAAACCTCAACGGACACATCGCTACACAGCACCCTCCATACCAGCACTCCTCTGGATATAATACCACCGGCGGCTTCCCTTTCTCTATATTCGGTACCAGTACATCCGCTGTGCATACCTCTACACACGTGTTGCAACCGTTGCATACCTCTTCATTAATCACTACCGGCCTGTTGGGCGTCGCCCGGTTCGGTAACATGTATACCTTCTCTTCTTCCATCTCTACGTCTCCTCTCTAATCCTTCCCCCTATAGCCCACTATGCCTCTCGTAATTCTGTTCATAACTCCCAGCATTGGGT
>CAZCKW010000061.1:0-6568 GCA_964499375.1 uncultured Dehalococcoidales bacterium | reverse complement strand
ATTTTCTTGTCTCAATCTGGCAGGATTGATATACTACCTCTAATCCAATGGATTACGAGACTGTTATAGGCCTGGAGGTTCACGCCCAGTTGCTAACCAAGAGCAAGATGTTTTGCTCTTGCAGTTCCAATTATGTCAATGCTCCACCCAATACTCATGTATGCCCTATCTGTCTTGGTATGCCGGGAGTTCTTCCTGTTATTAATAAAAAGGCGGTAGAATATACAGTAACGACTGCCTTAGCCTTAAACTGCACCATTCCCGAATATACCAAATTTGACCGTAAGAACTATTGCTACCCTGACCTTATGAAGGGTTACCAGATTTCTCAATACGATGCACCTATTGGCAAGCGGGGATGGCTAACCATTAATAGCAACGGAACCAGGAAGAGGATTAATATCACCAGGGTGCACCTCGAGGAGGATGTGGCCAAATTGTGGCACAAAGGAAACTCCAGCCTGATAGATGTCAACCGTTCTGGCGTACCATTGATGGAGGTTGTCAGCGAGCCCGAGATTGAATCGCCCGAAGAGGCTCGAGATTATCTTATCAAGCTACGAACTATCCTCCGCTATCTAGGAGTATCTACAGGCAACATGGAGGAGGGCAGCTTCAGATGTGATGCCAATATAAGCATCCGCCCCATAAACAGCCAGGAGTTGCTGTCTAAAATAGAAGTTAAGAACATGAATAGCTTCAAGGCAGTTTACCAGGCACTGGAATATGAAGCCAGGAGACAGAGAAGGGTGCTTGAAGAGGGAGGAGAGCTGATGCAGGAGACCAGAGGGTGGGTGGATGAAAAGGGTATATCGGTAAGTCACAGAAGCAAAGAATATGCTGATGACTACCGATATTTCCCTGAACCCGATTTACCTCCACTGGTTTTTAATACAGCCTGGATAGAAGAAATGCGAGGGAAGCTACCCGAACTGCCCGAGACAAAAAAGGAGCGCTTTATGGCGCAATACGGATTGCCCTTATATGATGCCAGTATCCTGACTAACTCCAGGGCTGTGGCTGATTACTTTGAAAATTGTCTTAAATTAATAGATAATAGCAAAGCAAAAACAATAAGCAATTGGCTTTTAGGTGATTTTACCCGACTGCTTAATGCAACCAATACCGATATCGAAAATACAAAAGTACGCCCTGAACAGCTAGCAGAGCTGGTCAGCCTGATAGACAAGGGAACTATCAGTGGCCCAGCCACTAAGGCAGTATTCGAAGAAATGTTCTACAGTGGTAGGGGCGCCAACACTATTGTGGCAGAAAAAGAGCTGGGACAAATTAGCGATGCCGACGAGCTGAGGAAGGTGGTGAGTCAGGTAATAGTTGACAATACGAAGGCGGTGTCGGATTATAACGCTGGTAAACAGCAAGCGCTGGCCTTCATTACCGGACAGATAATGAAAGCCTCAAGAGGAAGAGCCAATCCCTCTCTGGTAAGGGAAATTCTTATACAGGAATTAGGAGGAAAATAACTTGCCTACTTATCTTGTTATTGCTCAAATACTGGTGTGTGTAGCTCTAATTGCTACCATCTTGTTTCAACTCCATGGGGGAGGCATAGGAGGTATTTTCGGGCAATCCGAGTCTGTCTATCGAACACGGCGAGGGCTAGAAAAAACCATGCTCAAACTAACCATAACCTTAGCTGTCGTCTTTATCATTCTCGCAGTACTAACGACAATGTCCGCCACATGACTAAGAATGAGTCCCATAATTACACTAATCAGCGATTTCGGTTTAGATGATGCCTATGTGGCCATTATGAAAGGCGTCATACTGAGCATAAACTCTGAAGCCAGTATCGTCGATATAACTCATTCTGTTGACCCTCAGAATATTACCCAGGGTGGTTTCATCCTAAATGTTGCTTACCGTTATTTCCCCAAGCAAAGCATCCACATGGCCATTGTTGATCCCGGAGTAGGGAGTGAGCGCCGAGGTATAATACTGAAAACCCCCTCATCTATGTTCGTCGCCCCCAACAATGGTATCCTCAGCTACATCATTAACGAACTATCTGCCAATGAAAACTCCTTAAGTCAATATCCCGAGGGCATTGAGGAAGTGAAGTTAGAAAAGGGACTTGAAGCTGTGGCTATTACCGACCCACGTTTCTGGCGCCACCCTGTAAGCCCTACTTTCCATGGCAGAGATATCTTCGCCCCGGTCGCCGCTGGCCTCTCTCTAGGCATTTCGCCCTACGAATTCGGTGAAAAGATTACTTCCCTATACGTCTTACCCACTCCAAAGCCATCTCTTGACCCTCAGGACAATCTGCTGGGACGTGTTTTATATATTGACCACTTCGGCAATCTTATCACCAACATTAAAAGTACTGATCTGCCAAAAGGGAATATCCTTGTCGAGGTAGCTGGACAGATCATTCAAGGTGTAATCAGTTACTATAAACAGGAGCAAAGACTTATAGCCATCATTGGCAGTAGCGGTTACCTGGAGATATCGCTAAGGGATGGTAGTGCCTGTGACTTCCTGGGTATGGAAGTGGGCGATGAAGTGAAAGCTATGCTAGCTTAAGAGTGATTAAAAATGAAAATGTATTTATTACTTGCAGTTATATTTCAGGATAATATCACCAACTTTACAGCCGATATCATTAGCAATGATGGGACATTTTGCTTTTAATAAGAAGAAAATAGGGGCGTCATCTCTCCCCGATAGCCCTTCAAAATTTCCTTGCCCTTTACTGACAATTAACCTTGCTTTTGCATAGAGGCTTAAGAAATCTCTGGAGCACAAATCCAAGACTGTCCCTGGTGCATCCGACCCATTAGAGACAACTTTGGCTATCTTATCTACGCCACAAAATTTGGCATCTTCTATTAAGGCATCATTAATTACAGGCTTATCTCTCACAACATAGATAACTTCTCTATTTAATTCTTCAATTAATATACGGTCAAAGACCACCTCTCCAGCATTATCGGCCAAATAGAGAATTTGCTTGGTACTTTTTAGAATCTCTCTAAACTCCTGATAATCAAATATAGCAAAATCCTTCTTAAATGAACCCTTTATTTCCTTTTCCAAGACAAAGGAATTCCCTACCCCAAAGTCAATTATGTTACCAGCAATAGCCAGCCTTATAGCTGCCAATAACCTATCTTCTGAGTGAGCTACTTTGCGTTTCAAATCAGGATAAATATTAAGGGCTATTTTATTGTATTCATCCTTTACTTTTTTGAAAGGGTCTTCCTCACCAGTAATTTCCCGAACAAGTCGGTAGACAATCTGTCCCATCTCTGGTGGAGAGCTCGATAAAGGGAAATTAATCACTTCTGAAGCTAAACTATCCAGTATCTTTTTCTGGACATCCTCACCTGCTCCAGCCATTCTCGCAGCCTCCAGAGCCTGCTTAAAAAAACAAGGAATACAATCCAAGTATGTTCTCATCCCAGTATCACCTCTTTGACTATAAGAGCTGCCGCAACTCCCAAGTTTACAGTTATAAAAATCCACTTTAGATAATCTGGCTTCAATCTTGTTATCATTAACCTGGAGCCAAGTTGACTTCCACCCAGCACTGCCACTAAACAAGGAAGCCAGATACTCCATTGAGGTTGTGCCTGTAAAGCCACATGAGATAAAAAACTGGACACACCAGAGCATGTAACTATAAAAGCCGATGTTGCCGCAGCAACCTTTATATCCAATCCTATGACATAAAGCAAAGGCACAACAAAACTTCCTCCACCTCTTCCTATTAAACCAGCAAAAAAACCAAGAATAGAACCCCCTGAAATGCCTATTTCAATACCCCTCTTTGTAGATAACTCACGTTTTGAACGCCAATTAACTATAAGAGGAATAGTAGAGATGACAGTGAACAAGGCTAATGCCAGGATTATGGGTTTTGTGGGAAGATTGAGATTTGCCCAAGCTCCTAGTGGGGCAAAGATTACCATCGCTAAGCCAAAAGGAACAGCTAACTTCCAATTTATCATTCTTTTAAGTCCAAAGGTCAAAGCTGGCACAGATGTATTTGCCACATTTAATAGCATACCCAGGGGAATTGCTTGGGTTTTAAAATCCATTCCCAGCCAGAAGAGGATAGGCACATATAGAGTTGATCCACCCCTCCCCAACATTGAGAACACAAACGCAATTACAAAAAAGAGGCTGGGAACAAAGTAAATGCCGCCCATATTAACTCCTTGTGCTAAAATAGATAGCTTTGTGAAGAGTAGCTCAAAGTCAGGTCTTCTCCATCCTTAACCCGCCCTTGAACCAGCCAACCTTAGCATCAGCCTTCTCATCTATGGAAGGGAAATATGGCTTAATATCTAAGAGAGGAGTGCCATCTATGGCATCCAGTTCTTTTACCTCAAGGATGTTTTCTTTTCTAGCTACTAATCTCACCACAGATAATCCCAGTGGACAGGGTCTGTTTGGAGATCTGGAGGTAAAAAGACCATGTGGCTTTGTACTCCAATGCGTTTTACCCGTAAGATTATAAGCTTTAGATTTGTGGAGATAATATATCAATATTATGTGGGAGAATTCTTCTATATCCTTTAAACCTCCCGCAAATTCCTTAAACACCTCTACCTGGCAGATTTCCTCCCGCCCACAACCCTGATGGGGCGCATGCGCCCCATCATGATAGGGTGAGTGAATCACTCCTATGGATTTCAACTGAAGTTTCTGCTGTCCTTCCATGATAATGGCCTCAAGCCTTGTTAACCAGTCTGTCAATTCTTTGAATCATATCATCCGTTTGATTCTTTAAAACACCAACAGTGGCTTCTAATTCCTCAGGTGAAACTTTAGTCGTTTTAAAAATCGCCCCTTGAGGGCAAGCATCAACACATTGATAACAGGAGTTACATCTTCCGGTATCTATTTCTGCCCTCCCCCCTATAAGGTTAATCGCTCCTTGAGGGCAATCCTGGACGCATAAACCACAGCCCAAGCAGATACTCTTGTTTACTTTCAGCATGGCCTAATACTTCACCTGCATCAAAGCTTCGGCCTTCTCCGTAATGTCTCACGTAAATTAAGCGGCTCAACTTCTGGCCTTGATGCCTCATAAACTGTCACCACATTATTAAAATCACCAAATTTATCCTTGATAGCAGCCATCTGTGATGGCGGTAGCGGTTTAACAGCGCAAGGGCGTAAAGGAGTATTGAGCTGTACTTCATCAGGAGAGAGCGAAATTGCTGTTTGAGCTATCTCCGCAGCAAAATTTTTATTCGCCCGGACAAACATTATCTGGAGGCATAGCTTGCCCATGAACTTACTTCTGAAAAACTTGATGCCCTCGATTATATCGCCAAGCATAAGACCAGCCATAGGTCTATTTACCTTCCTGAATAGCTCCTGGTTATGGGCATCAAGCTTAGCTACTACTACATCTGCCTTTGCTAAATCACCATGCACATCTTCTCTGGATATCAATGAAGAATTGGTCAGGACTGCTACCGGGAGATGTAAAGTGGATTTCGCTACGTCAATGGCATGGCCCAGATTGCTAGCCAGAGTAGGCTCACCTGTCCCGGAAAAGGTAACATAATCAGCAGCTATGCCCTGCACTCCTTTCAGCTCTTCAGCTAATCTACCTATTGAAACAAATTCCCTTCGCTTAACAGTGAAGCTAGTAGTTCTGCCCAACTGGCAATAGGCACAATCAAAGGAACAGATTTTATCTCGAGCGCAGAGAAGGTCTACACCTAACGACCTTCCCAACCGCCATGACGATACCGGCCCGTAAATTATAGAACTCAATTACAACCCCCCCCAGACAGGACTACGCTTTGCCCTTATCCATGATAGCCATTATATTAGCGAATATCTCAGATATGGCATCGGACCTGTACTTCTCAATTTCACCTTGATCACATAACCTGGCTAGTTCTGGATCGATGGGTATTCGCCCTAAAAGAGGAACTCCAGCAGCTTTAGCCATCTCTTCACCCTTGCTTCTGCCAAAAACCTCCATCTTCTTCCCCGTTTCAGGTAACAGCAGATAGCTCATGTTCTCTACCACACCCAGAACTCGAACATTCATTTTTCTTGCCATCTTAACTGCTTTCATCACAATCATTGTCGTTAAGTCCTGAGGAGTAAAAACATCTATTACACCGGAAATAGGTAATGTTTGCATTACTGTTAACGGGATATCTCCAGTACCCGGTGGCAGGTCTAGCACGAGGTAATCAAGCTTACCCCAGAGCACATCCTCCCAGAACTGGGTAATAACCTTGGACATGAGAGGCCCCCTCCAGATAACAGCCTCATCTTCACTGGGCAATAGAAGATTCATAGACATGATCTCAATTCCATACTTCGATAATATAGGTAAGATGCCTGCTTCACTACCACTGGGGCGATCATTTAAACCAAACATCTTTGGGATGCTAGGGCCGGTGACATCAGCATCAAGGACACCAACATCTTTGCCTTCTCTAGCGAAACAGCTGGCAAGCAAGCCGGCCACCAGAGACTTACCCACCCCACCCTTACCACTCATTACAACTATTACGTGCTCAATCTGGTTAAGCTCTTTAGGCTTGGCCTCAACGAAATCCACAATAGT
>CAZCKW010000060.1:0-6926 GCA_964499375.1 uncultured Dehalococcoidales bacterium | reverse complement strand
TACCTATACGGAATGTGATTCCACAGGTAAATCAAAAGGCAATGTAGAATATAGTTGGAAAGTTGAGGATGCGGAGTCTTAGAATAGTCTGTATAAGAAGAATAAACATTTTTAATCGATTCCCGGATTAAAGGAACATTCGGTCTATTGACAGCGGGTAATCTTTGTTATAACTTTAACCGTTACAATCTAATTTTTTAAGGAGGTTAGAGCATGCCAGGTGTTAACATGATTGTTTGTTGTAAGCAGGTGCCCGACCCTGAAGCTCCACCATCGGTATTTAAAGTTGATGCGGCAAGCAACAAGATGAGCTTGCCACCAGACGTGAAACCTGTAATCTCCCCTTATGATGAAAATGCTCTGGAGGCTGCTTTGAGGATTAAAGGTGAAGCAGGAGGTAAGATCACTGCGCTCAGCCTGGGTAACAACCTGATTCGTGATGTTATTAAGAAAACGTTATCCGTGGGTGCTGATGAGCTTATCCTCCTGGAGGATGAAGCTTTCGAGGAAGGAGATAGCTGGTCAACTGCTCGTGCTTTAGCCATGGCGATCAAGAAGATAGCAGAGTATGACCTCATTTTCTGCGGTCGGCAAGCTGCCGACTGGGATACCGGGCAGGTTGGCCTGGGCATCGCCGAGATTCTGGGAATCCCGGCACTATCTCTTGCTCGAAAGGTAGAAGTTGCCGATGGAAAGGTAAAGGTAGAACAGGTTATCGCTGGTGGCTACGAAGTAGTCGAAGCTGAGTTTCCCGCATTAATTACAGTGACCAGTGAGCTGGGCGATCTTCGTTATGCTTCTTTAAAAGGAATCATGGCAGCAGCTAAGAAGCAAACCACTGTATGGAAACCAGGTGATATTGGACTTGAACCTTCAGAGGTCGGCGCTGCTGGAAGGATTGTCAAACTTAATACACTCTTTCAGCCAGTTAAAGAAGCTAAATGTGAAATTATCGCAGGAGATAATCCGGCAGAGGCCGGCGCAAATCTGGCTATAAGACTCAGGGAAGCAAAACTAATTTGAGTTAAGGAGATAACTAATGGCTGAATATAAAGATGTACTGGTTTATGGCGAGCTAATAGACGGAAAGTTAGCTGGCATTACTACCGAATTATTAGGATGTGGCAGGAGTCTTGCCGATGAATTGGGAGAGGACTTATGCTGCTTTTTAACCGGCGATGCAGTCGGCGAAGCCTCTAAAGAAGCGATTGCCTTCGGAGCAGATAAGGTTTACGTGGCAGAGGATCCCTTATTAAAAGGATATCAAGCAGATTCTCATATCCAGGTGATAGAGAAATTAGTTAAGGAGCTTTCGCCGCGAGCAATACTTATGGGACAGACACCCATGGGTAGGGATTTAGCCCCTCGCCTCGCCTTCAAATTAATGACCGGTTTGGCCACAGATTGCCTCAGTCTGGAAATAGACCCAGCGACAAAATTATTGCTCCAAACAAGGTCTGTCTACGGAGGCAATGCACAAGCTACATTCGCCTGTGAGCTTATGCCCCAGATAGCTACTGTCAGGCCAAAGGCAATGTCGCCACTCGAGCGTGATGACTCAAGGAAGGGAGAAATTATAGCTACAAAGGTTAACATCGATTCAGCAAAAGTTAGAACTAAATTGGTGGAGACAGTAAAAGAAGAAGTAGCAGGAATTAAGGTTGAAGACGCCGCGGTGCTTATCAGCGGAGGCAGAGGCCTGGGTGGGCCTGAACCTTTCCAAACAACATTACAGGAATTGGCCGATGTTTTTACAGCAAGCGGTCACCCTGCTGCTGTAGCGGCTTCACGCCCACCTTGTGACAATGGCTGGGCGTTGGAGGCAGCGCATGTTGGCCTTACTGGCACAATTGTAGCTCCCGATATTTATATTGCCATAGCTGTATCAGGCGCCAGCCAGCACATGGCTGGCTGCACCGGCTCGAAACACATTATTGCTATTAACAAGGATCCGGAGGCAAACATATTTCGGGGAGCAGAGTTCGGTGTGGTTGGTCGCTATGAAGAAGTTGTACCAACTTTTACCCAGAAGCTAAAAGAATTACTGGTTAAATAATGCCCAATGATATTTGCTGATGCTGTAATCATAAACAAAACTGACCCTTTTCCCTTCTATTGGCTTCGATGTTGCTGCTAAGAATATATCTCCTACATCCTAAAGAAACGCTTATTAAGTTTGAATTGAGAGTACAGTCCGGAGTTGAGCCAGTCGTTTAAGCTAAGCCAACAGTCCTTTTTGGTGTTCACCCCCCATGATATTAAAGCCTAAAATAATATTTTATAATTTTGATGGTCTAAATCCTTGACATGAATCCAGCACCAGTGTATATTGTGACCGTTTATTTTATCTGCTATATTAAATACAAATTACAACAAGTTTACTTTAGATTTATAACTTTAAAATGATACGTTTTTTAATAACTTCCATATGTGCGTACATATTTTATCTGCTATTGATTACTTCTTCTGGTCACTTATTCCTCTGGAGTAAAGAGGAGCTAATTATTGGGGCCATTTTCTCCGTAATAGTTGGAATACTAACAAAAAACATATTCATTAAAAGCGGTCTCCGAATGTTAAACCCAAAGAGATGGTTCTTATTCCTCGACTATTTTATAAGAATATTCCTTCCCGCAATGGCAACGGCAAATATCGACGTTGCTTACAGGGTAATAACAGGAAAAATAAACCCTGGCATTGTGAAAATTTCTCCCAACCTGAAAAACGATTTAAGTTTAACACTCCTGGCAAACTCTATTACGCTGACTCCAGGCACCTTAACTGTAGATGTGGATAAAGAAACAAATGACCTGTATATTCACTGGATAAATGTGAAGACGGAAGCTTTGGAAAAGATGCCCAGAGATTATAAACACGTTTGTGGCAAATTCCCCGATTGGGCAAGGAGGATAGCAGAATAATGTGGATTCCCGTAGCTATATTCCTCGCTGCCTGTATTGCCATAGCCCTTGTAAGGGTGTTCTTGGGACCAACGGTACCAGACAGAATAGTAGGATTGGATACTATAAATACTATAGTCATAGTAATCATGGTTATCCTGGGAGCAGCCTTCAAGGAAGTTATACTTATTGATGTGGCTATCGTTTATGCACTGCTATCTTTTGTAACCACACTTTTCATAGCGAAATATATGGAGAGGGGGAAGTCTTAGTGGTAGCAGATATTATAACCTATGTATTCATTGCTATCGGATGCTTTTTTAATCTAGTAGCCGTAATCGGACTTCACCGCTTACCTGATTTCTATACCAGACTCCACGCTGGAACCAAATGCACCACTTTCGGTTCTATCTTTTTAATACTGGCCGTAATAATACAATCGGTAAAAATATGGGCAGTAACGGGTGCTTCCTCCCCTCAATCAGTACTAACCATACATGCATTTATTGCTTTGATTGCCATTTTTGCGACTAACCCCACAGGAGCCCATGCCATTGCCAGAGCAGGGCATAGGAGCAAAATTAAACCTGCCAGAGCAGTCGTAGATGACCTGGAAGGGAAAGACAATGATTGAATTAGGAACCCTGCACATAATTACACCGGTACTGATTGTAGCCTGTGCAGTGCTGGTAGCAAGATTTAAGGACTTAATTGTCGCCACTATAATCTTGGCCGCAATGAGTCTGTTATTGTCACTGGAGTTTTATCTACTTCAAGCTCCTGATGTAGCCATTGCCGAAGCTGGAATAGGAGCGGCTATCACTACAGCCATATTTGTTATCGCCATAAGGTCAACAAAGCATACATAGGAGAAAATTTGAGAAGAACTGCTGCAGCAATATTTCTGGGAATCATTATAGCCTTTTTAATAGCAGCGGCATTGCTCATTCACCCTTTTGGCTATCCTCCGTCCCAGATGGACGACTATATTATAGAAAACGCACAGAGTGAAACCGGCACCAATAATGTCGTAACATCTGTCGTCTTCGATTACAGAGGCTTTGATACCCTGGGCGAGGCTACTATTTTATTTACAGCAGTGACCGGTGTGGTTATGCTGTTCAGAAAGAAGAAGGAGGAAACAGCAAAATGATGATGTCCAAGATTGTGCGAACTATGTCCAACCTGCTACTTCCCTTCATCTTCACCTTCGGTATATATGTCATCCTGCACGGACATCTATCGCCTGGAGGTGGCTTCCAGGGAGGCGCCGTATTTGCATCGGGCATAGCTTTATTTATTGTTGCTTTTGGTGCCTACAACCTCCAGAAGAAATTGAAGGAACACCACTTTTCCATCGTGGAAAGCAGCGGCGCATTGCTATTCATCGGTTTAGCCTTCGGTGGGATAGCTACTGTATTTTTTTATAATTTCCTGGTTGGCTCGCCTTTCCTTGGTCACATTCCTCCATCAGGCTCTAATCCCGGTGACATATGGACGGGAGGAGTAATCCCCTTGATGAACATTGCTGTAGGCTTAAAGGTCATCGCTGGATTATCTGTGATTGTCTTAACCATGGCTTTAGCATCTCACAAAACAGAGATAGAAGAATGACAGGAACTATTTTTAACATTCCCTTTCTGGCAGTAGCAGCACTGGTAGGTATTGCTTTATACATCATCATATCGCAAAGGAATTTAATAAAACTGGTGATGGGGATTGTCATCCTCGAATCTGGCATTAACCTGTTTCTGGTCACCCTGGGATACCGAGAAGCGGGAATTGTACCTATCTATACCAATGCCCCTGAGGGAGTAATGGTGTTACCCGTTCCCCAGGCTCTGACTCTAACCAGCATCGTTATCGGAGTTGCAATCACTGCCCTAATGCTCTCTATGATAATGCTTACTCACCGCCACACAGGCAGCATAGATGCAGAGAAGTCGAGAAGGATGAAAGGATAAGGAATTGGACGCTCTGATAACTCATTCTCCTATACTGATAATAGCCATCCCATTATTAGCAGCATTTCTTACCCCCTTAATAAGCAGGGTGAGTAATACTGCTAGAAACATTACCGTGATAGCGGCTCTAGCTTTCGTAGCGTTCCTGACCATATTTTTAGCCAGGGACATTTACCTTAATGGAGTGCATGTCTATGTACTTGGCGCATCCGCCTTCAACTTGACCATCCCTGAACTTTTCACAGTACCGGTACGCATAATCCTTGAGGTAGACGCCATGTCCATATTTTTAGGCATTATAGCAGCCACTGTCTCCCTGGCAGCCGCCATTTACTCCCTTTCCTTCATGAAACAGGAAACAGGTCAAGCTAAATTTTATACTCTCCTCCTCCTTATGACAGTAGGCATGTTTGGACTAGTGTTCACCGGGGATATGTTCAATCTATTCGTCTTCTTGGAAATACTCTCCATTTCCGGAGCAGCATTGGCTGCCTTTAGAACAAGGTTCGCGGATGCGCTGGAGGGTGGCTTAAAGTATATTATCATATCCGCGATTGGTGCCTTGATGATACTGTTCGCTATAGGCATTCTTTACGCCCAATATAATCTGCTTAACATAGCTGCACTGGCTCAAGCAATACAATATACAACGCTGGATAAAATAGCTCTAGCTTTACTGGTTATGGGATTCATTATGAAGCTAGGAGCTGTACCCTTACATATGTGGGTCCCGGATACTTATGCCGTTGCTCCCGCAGGTATATCTGCTATGCTGGTAGCGTCAAGCCAGGCATCCATGTACGCGCTTTACAGAATATGCTTCAGCCTTTTTGGGGTCACCATGAACACGCTTACAGTAGGATGGATAGTGATAATCCTGGGGTTATTGACTATGTTTGTGGGGGTTACCATGGCTATCCCTCAAACAGATATCAAGAGACTGATGGCTTATCACGCTATTTCACAGAGTGGCTATATGCTGCTCGGGGTGGGTGTTGGCCTGGCAGTTTTAGGTAATCCAGAAGCCTTGGCTACTTATGGAAGAGAAGCTATGAGCGGAGGAATTTTCCATATAATAAACCACGCTATGTATAAAGGACTACTATTCCTGACTGCAGGAGCCCTATTTTATCGCACAGGCACCAGAGACCTTAACAAAATGGGTGGCCTGGGTCGTAATATGAAGCTTACTTCAATATTCTTTATTATCGGTGCCTTGGCCATTTCGGGAGTCCCTCCGTTCAACGGATTTGCATCAAAACTTATGATTTATGAATCTGTTTATCGATTCAACCCGGTCCTGTCCGTAATAGCTATGCTGGTATCAGTCATAACTCTGGCTTCCTTCACCAAGGCTTTCCAATCAGCTTTCACCGGTCCACCACTGCCACAGTACAAAGATGTGAAAGAAGCACCAAAATCAATGCTGATTGGCATGGGTATCCTGGCCGTGATTATTGTCTTCTTCAGCCTGTTTCCCAGCTTAATCGTTAACACTATAGTCACTCCAGCTACAGATGCTCTAATAAATCAGGCACCTTATATCACTGCAGTTATGGGAGGTGGATAGTGACCAAGTATCATTCTGGCTTTTGCCAGTCCATAAGGTGGACCATCACCGCTGTTGTAGCTTTTTTTCTGCTCGCAATCGGATTAACACTTTCCAGTCAAGGGGGAGCTCTAAATGTCTAAACAAGCAGCAGACCTGCGGAAGTTAATAAAATCCATATGGATATTTAATTGGTTTAATTCCTGCGGATTTACCGAACTGGTTCCTGTAGTTGGCTCCAGGTGGGATATGGAAAGGTTTGGAATGATCATCACTGGAACACCAAGACATGCCGATGTCCTGTTCATTGCTGGCTATCAAACATTCAAATCTATAAAAAGAGCCCAGAGAGTATATGCCCAAATGCCTGAGCCAAGAGTTGTAATTGCTCTAGGCGCATGTACCATGAGTGGCGGTATGTACTGGGATTCATACAACACCATAAAAAACCTATCGGCTTATATCCCGGTTAACATGTATATTCCCGGATGTCCACCAAGACCGGAGGCAGTA
>CAZCKW010000059.1:4786-6982 GCA_964499375.1 uncultured Dehalococcoidales bacterium | reverse complement strand
AGGCAATGGTAGCTCCTAACCCAGCCCCCTGAGCAACACCAATTAGATAGGGGTCAGCTAGAGGATTACGGAAAAGCCCCTGATAGGTGGCTCCTGCCACAGCTAAAGCTGCTCCTACCAAGCCTGCCAGGAGTACGCGAGGGAGCCTGGTGTCCAGGATTATGGTATCAAGGCTTTCGGGACTTATGGTTATACCAAAAATGTTGGGACAGGTAGGGACAATGTGGAGGAAGGGCAACCGTGAAAACAGAACTTCGAAGCATGTAGAAAAAGGTATGTGAACGCTTCCCAATGTGGTGGCAAATACAATTACCACTAGAAGCAACCCAACAAGCCCTACCAGAGCACAAACCTTACCTTTAAAGCGGAGAGGGTAGGGTATAGCAGGCAGGCTAACAAGTTCGCCAGTCGGTTTTTCAATAGCATGTAACATTTGGCGTATCCATACTTACATCGTGATTGTTCGTATCAGTTACTCTTGGCGGAAATCTCCATGAACCATACATTATTCCTTTGCTCTTTCTTGCCCTGGGTAATGTTAATAGGCTTATTAAAAATTGGTCCGTCAGTAACAAAGGTATGATATTCACCTGCCTCGCCGCAGGGATGGCAGCCATACTTCCGGAGTTCATCTAAGAAAGCCTTATCCAGGCTCTTGCCAAGCAAGCTCTTATCCAACCTGGTGGCCACGACTATTGACTTAAAACCGCTTCCCCAGAATTCAGCGAGAAGCTCTTCAGCTTCGACCCCCCATAGGGGTAAGAGGGGTTTTATTCCGAGTTCAGCACAGACCCTTTCCACCCACTCCTTGTGCTCCTCCAGGTCTATATCCCCAAAAATTCCTCCCCTTATCCCTTTACCCTTAAGCCATGTAATAGTTTTCTTAAAGTTCTCCTCGTAGTGTTCCCAGGATGTTTTAACCTGAATCAGGGGAATACCGGTAGCTTTTGCTTGCAAAGCCAGGACTGAAGAGGGAAGACCATGGGATCTTGATCTTTTTCCATCTTCGGAAATAAAGTTGACCAGATATGCGACCTGGTAACCCTGAGAAATCGCCTTGTAAGTTGCCAGGGCAGATTCCTTCCCGCCGCTCCATGAGGCAAAGACCTTCATGTCGTTGCCACCGATGGGTTGGGGAAAAGTTCGGGGTGGATGAAGTAGGCGAGGTACTCCAGGGCATCTACTATCCTGGGACCAGTACGAGCAATTAAATCGCCATCGATCTGATATATTCTGTTGTTCTTGTAAGCCTGGGTGACCATAAGCCTTGACTCCCCTTGTGCCCACTCGAACGGTTTGCTCTGAGCTTCACCATGCCCCCTGAAGGCAATAATGACTTCAGGGTTAAGTACAATAACCCCTTCAAGGTCGACAGTTTTATACTTGGTAAAGGCATCCTGGAAAATATTCATCCCACCTGCCTTTTCAATCAGCTCCTGTTCGATAGTTTGCGAACCGACGCTATATAATGGGTCGTGCCATATGATGCAAAAGACTCTTGGCCTATTCTCCAGGTTCTGGGTTTTATCTGTTGTTACTTCAATCCTGTTTTCCATTTGAGTTACCAACCTGGATGCCTCCTGTTGCCTTCCAGTTATCTTTCCAACGGTCTGGATACTTTCAAGTATTCCATTCAGATTTTCCGGTGCCAGGGCAAATACAGTGAGATTCCTTTCCTCCAGAGCGGGAATGACTTCTTGGGCATGAATACTGCTGGCCAGTATCAAATCTGGCTGCAGGGCGATTATCTTTTCTATGTCAGGTGTAGAGAATCCTCCTATCTTTTCCTTTTCCAGAGCTTGTGGTGGATAATTACAGAAGTCCGTCACTCCCACCACTTTATCTCCCAGACCTAAGGCGAATAAGACCTCGGTATTGGCAGGGGCTAGTGAAATGATTCTCTGTGGTATTTGGTCAATATTAACCAACCTCCCCAGATTATCAACCGTTGCCCCTGGGGGTGAAGGCGCAGCAGGGGCGCAAGCCGTAGCTAATACTAAGGTTATGCATATGCTCATAAGGGGCAAAAGGTATCTTCCGGCACTTTTTATAAGTATTAACCTGTTCAGGTGATTAAAATGAGAGATATCCATATACAACCCCTGACGTGTTACAAGTTTACTTTAATAAAAACAAGCTAGCTTGTCTTAATATTATAAGAAACCAGCCCCGACAAGTCAAATCCTTGGCAGTGGT
>CAZCKW010000059.1:0-4686 GCA_964499375.1 uncultured Dehalococcoidales bacterium | reverse complement strand
CCAGACTCTTTGAGCTTGAAATCAAGCCAGCACTGGGATGCACTGAACCAGTTGCTGTTGGCTACTCAACGTCTTTAGCCTATAACTCTATACTGGGAAGGGTGCCGGAGTGGCTAAGAGGCAAGGTGCCGATTAAGTACATTTCAGATGTCAACCAGGCAGATATAGAAATTGAGGGGATAGAAGTATCACTTGACCGAGGAACATTTAAGAATGCACTGGCTGTAGGGATTCCCAGGGCCAGGGGACAAAAGGGCATTGCTATCGCTGCTGCCATGGGAGTTTTTTGCTTTCCTGAAGCAAAGGGCAGGGAGATGGCATTGTTTGAGACCTTTCAGACAGAGGATTCAGCAGAAGTGAAGGCACTGGCAGAAAAGGTAGACATCAAATTAATTGAGGAATGGGAGAAACGAGAGGGTATCGAAATAGTAGCCTCGGTTATGGTAAAACACAAGCGTCTACCGAAAAGAGTGATGAAGGGCACAGCGAAGATTGAAAAGGTTCATAGCAATGTAACGTTAATTGATGCCAGTGATTCGCTGGGCCGGGTAACCGGGATTCCTCTGGAGGGAAAACAAGAGGAGCGCAGGGGAAATCTCGATATAGAAAATAGATTGAAAGTGATGAGCATCGCCGAGATTGTTGCTGAGGTTGAAGAGCTTCCTGAGGATGCCGTAGTAACAATAATTGAGCTAATGAAGATGAATATTGCTATTTCAGAGGCAGGATTAGATAGGGCTAGCGGACTGGGGGTAGGCACTACGCTAAGGGATTTGGTGAGTGAGAATTATCTGGGGGACGACCTTGTCACTTCAGCTCAGATCATGGTCGCCTCGGCAGCGGATGCTCGAATGGGTGGTTTCGATCAACCTGTAATGAGCTGCGCAGGTTCGGGGAATCAGGGAATCATGGCTAGCCTGCCGATCATAGCCGTTGCTCAGAAGAGCGGCTACGATGTGGGAAAATTACTGATTGAGAGACAAAGCGGGAAGCTGTCACCAGGTGATGAAAAAAAGCTGAGCAGGCTGGGCAAGGCGCTTGCCTTATCTAACGTAATCACTTGCTATGTGACCTATCATACAAGATATTTATCAGCCCTGTGCGGTTGTGCCGTAAAGGCGGGACTTGGTGCCACTGCCGGCATAGCTTACCTATTAACCGGGTCAGTGGATTGTGTTGAAATGGCAATACAGAACATGGCTGGGACTATCACGGGGCTTATCTGTGATGGAGGCAAAGAAGGTTGCTCCCTGAAATTGGCAGCTTCCGCTTCTACAGCAGTGCAAAGCGCTTTACTGGCCACGAAGGGCATTCGGGTCCCATCAGATAATGGGATTGTTGCTGAAAAAGTAGAGGACACCATACATAATATCGGGAGGGTCTGCCAGGCTATGGTTATGACTGATGTAGAGATCGTGAGAATTATGGCTGACAAGGCAACCTGAGTTACCGGGATAGCCTCTGTCCAGGGTTAGAGGATTACTTATCTTTCTCCAGGTCTATGATTTCGTAGTTCAGGCTTTCCTCTTCCAGTCTCTGTGCCAGTGTCAAGACTCCCTCCTCAGTGCAAATAACCAGGGAAGATAAGCCAGAGAAAGCTGCTTCTATTATTGCCTCTCTAACGCCGTAGATATAATCAGGATTAATACCTGTACGCTTCAGTGCTATTAGTGCCTCAATGCCAATTGCTCCAATCAGCACGTTCTTACCGAGCTTCTCTTTCAATCGAGCAAGGTCGGTATTCCCTGAGCCTCCATTTTGCACGTTGGGCATTTTACCTATAGTTATCTTGCCCGTCTTAAGCTTTATCACTCCCTCTATATTAGATATACCAACATCATCACCTTTTTTAGCGTCGGATACAGCTATTCCTCTGGCTCCCTCATTGCGAGTGACACCTGAGGCAAACAGCAAGCCTCCCTTCATATAAAGTGATACTGGCTGACCGGCAGATAAATCGCCGTCAGCTATGGCAGCGGAAATTGATATATCAGTGACCACTTTGCTCACAAATGAAGAATAGCTTTGCAATTGCCTTGCCATCCTGAGAATCCAATCTATACCTTCTCGGGTCACTTGGTATCTGGAACGACCTTGTGAGCTTAGCCAACCATCCTTTATCAGTTCTTTGACGTATTCAGAGACTGCTTGTGAGGTTACATTTAGCTTGGTGGCAATATCCTTTTGCTGTATATTTGGTTGATTTGCCGCTATTTCCAGTAGTATCTGGAATTTGGTAGCCAGATTCTTACTCTGCAGTATTTGTGCCATATCAGCAACATTATACCACTTGCCAGCTGTGACTATCTTGGTAGCCTGGCAATCTCAACTTTAAAGATTTGGCAACTTACTAGGGAGTGGGTGAGTAGGGCAAACTTCTTTCAGCACGCACACATTACAGCGAGGCTGACGAGCATGGCAGACACGTCTGCCGTGTTCTATCATGTGAAGATGAAATTGATATACCTTCGAAGGTGGTATTTGTTCCTGTAGCAGGTTATGCGCTTTGTTTATAGAAACACTGGACTCGATCAAACCTAGTCGCCTGGCTACTCTAAAAACGTGGGTATCTACGGGCAGGGATGGCTTTCCTAACCCAAAGAGGAGAACACAGCTAGCAGTCTTGGGGCCTACCCCGGGGAGATGCATTAGGTAATCCCTGTCTTCGGGTGTGCTCATCGCACTGAGAAAATCGAGGTTGATACAACCTCTTTCCCTTTTAATACCATTAAGAATCAACTTTATTCTCAACGCCTTGATTTGGGATAAGCCTCCAGATTTTATGGCCTGGACGATATGTTCTGCAGGAGCAGAAGCCACGGCTTCCCAGCTATCAAAGGTGGAAATAAGTGAATCAAAAGCTCGCCTGGAGTTCACATCCGACGTATTCTGAGAAAGAATAGTTGCTATAAGCACATCAATGGCCTCTCTACTTGGCCGCCACTCCAGGGGGCCATATTCATTTTCCAGGCACTCAATGACTTTTTCGATAATCATCTGTTTGCTTTTCGAACCAATTATTTTAGAATTTATGATAGTGTATCTTATCTAACTTTTATGAAAAAGCGTAAAGTCACAGAAATAATTGCGGAAGATAGGTGAAATCGAGGGGTTAAGCGTGTTCTGCCCTTTGAAAGGGCAGGTGGGCTGGTATCGATGCATGTAGCTAATGGGGTGGACGGACATCGCTGTATTAAGTTATTCTTATCTCGGATAATGGAGGAATAGAGATGGTCGAGCTGGTAATATGCGGTGCCATAAACTGGGATATTAGTGGCTTTGTAGAGCATTTGCCTGTGCCTGGGGAGGAAGTTGTTATACGGCGAATTACTCGTGTGTCTGGAGGGACGGGGGGCAACATGGCAGTGGCAGCGGCACGTATTATGGGACATGAACAGGTTGCATTGATCGGTGCTCTCGGTGAAGACGATATTGCACCCAAACAGGTGTCAGCCCTTAAATCAGAAGGAGTTATTACTATAGGGATTAACTCTTTGCCTGGAGAAGAATCGGGACAGGCCTATATTTTGGTTGACCAGGATGGGCAGAACATTATTGCCAGCTATTTGGGAGCAAACGCCAGGCTAAGTATGGAACATTTAAACAATCCGCCAGTTGAGCGCCTGCTGCAGGAATGTCAGGGCGTAGTCCTCACCGACCCTCCGTTGGATGTGGCGAAAGGGTTGGTAAACCTGGCTAAACAGCGCGAAATACCGGTGTTGTGGGATCCAGGAATTCTGGTGAGTGCGGGATGGGAAGCATTGAAGCCTCTTGCCATGCTTACGGAAGTCTTCTTTTTAAATGAGGCAGAAGCTGCTGCTCTTTTCGGAACGGTGCAGTTAGATTTGGTACTACAGCAACTGCAAAGGTTAGAATTTCCCAACCACGTAGTTCTTAAATTAGGTGCACAAGGAGCAGCTATGCTTGAACCTTCTACTGGGACAGTGATTGAAGCTCCTGCATTACCACTTAAAAGCCTGAGTGCAAAGGCAATTAGCACAGTGGGTTGCGGAGACGCCTTTGGTGGAGTTTTTGCCGCATATTATGTCCTTAAAGCCAGCCTTCGGGAATCGCTTATTATGGCTACCGCGGCTGCAGGTCTTAATGCTACCCGGATAGAGAGTAGAGGCAGCCCGGGGCGGGCGACCCTGGAGGCAATAGAAAAACGCAGCCGCCATTTTGGATTCGCAGTGAGAGAGTATAGGCCTTCTAAAGGCTGTTGAGCAGGCGCTTGAAAAAACTAAGGGGCACGTTATCTTTATCCTGTCACCTTTTTTGTTTTGTCACACTGCAACCTGATAGGCTTTAGCATTTGTCTCACTGCGGAAATATACTACATGCTGTTATGGCGCCTGTGAAGTTTCCCCTGGTAAGGTCTTATCTGGTTAGTGACATGACGGTGAGAAAAGTATGTCTTCATGGCTGATTTCCTTCAGGGAGGTTGGCAAGAATTAATATGTCTGATTTTCGAACTCAGTTAAAGCGAGGTCTCTATGGGGGAGCTAGAAAAGGATGGAGTAGTTTTGTCTGGATATGCAAAATAGTTGTCCCTGTTTCATTTCTGGTAGCTCTTCTTCAGTGGGGTGGTTGGCTGAATCAACTGGACTATTTGTTGAATCCCCTTATGGGCCTGATCAATTTGCCTGCTGAAGCAGTGTTACCCATCATTACCGGTATGCTAATAGG
>CAZCKW010000058.1:0-7105 GCA_964499375.1 uncultured Dehalococcoidales bacterium | reverse complement strand
CGGTGGTTGTGCTAACCCAGCACCAGCCCCAGCCCCAGCCCCAGCCCCAACGCCAGCGCCAGCCCCAGCCCCAGCGCCAGCCCCAGCGCCGGAGGTTGAACCGATCGTTCTCAAGGCTGTCAGTTTCCTACCCAAAGGCGCTTCACCGTTAGTAGATTTTGGGATCTACATCGATATATTAAACGAACGTGCCAATGGTGAACTTGAGATTGACTGGATTGGTGGACCAGAGGCGATTCCGAGGTTCGACCAGGATGAAGCAATAAAAACAGGAGTCATTGATATAGCGTGTTTCCCAATGAGCCAGTACAAATCGGAACTGCCACAGGGTCTGGCCATGATTCTTTCCCAGGTTACACCGATGGAAGAGCATGAGAACGGCTTCTATGATTTTATCGTCAGTGTGCTCGCGGAAGCGAATGCCCGTTACGTTGGTAGGATGGAGACGAATACGCTATTCCACATTGGCATCAAGGACAGCATCGAAAGCCCTCAAGAATTGGAAGGATTGCAGATTCGTACTGGCACATTATACCAATTCTTCCTCGAGGCATTGGGCGCAGTGCCAACCTCAATATCTTTTTCCGAGGTATACAGCGCTTTAGAAACTGACCTGGTGGACGGATATGCTTTCCCGTTCACAGATGTTAAGGACCTTTCGCTTTATGAAGTGGTGCCGTACTTTATTGACCATACTTTCTACGAGACAGGAAACTTAATGGCAATCATGAACCTGGACAAATGGAATTCTCTGCCTGAGCATCTACAAGACCTGATGCTTGATACTTTGATTGAGTTCGAGCCCGGAATGGTGGAACGTAGTGCCGCATTGCAACAGGAAGCGAAACAGGCAATGATCGACGGTGGTATGGAAGCCATAACCTTTTCTCCGGCTGATGCCAAGTGGTATCGGGACCTAGCTTATTCGTCCATGCTGGAAGCAATTGAAGCACAGGTTAGCGAAGATACATACGCGGAAGTTTTAAAATACATAGGCAAATAGAGCAGGCCAGCGGCTGCAAGAAGGTTTCGCAAAATTGGAATTGGTTCGTTGTGCTGTAGGGCCCCAACAGGCTGGGGCCCCACAGTTAAGGTAATAAGATACTCGAAACAGTGCAGGTTAAAAATGGTCAGTGCTAATAAAGTGAGTGAGTCGTGAGATTCCTTCAGAGAGTGGGTGCGATTGTGGATCGCATCAATGTTGGCTTTATGTTCTTTGCTTGTCTTGTTCTTCTTTTTGTCGTACTTACCATAACTGCTAATGTAATCCTGAGGTATTTTTTCAATAGTCCTATTATGTGGGTCGTTGTAATCAACGAGAATAACCTATTGTACATTACGTTTCTGACTGCCGCCTGGCTATTACAGCGCGAAGGGCATGTAAGCTTGGAACTAGTGGTTAACCGACTGAGTCAACACCGTAAGACCTTGCTGCAAGTAGTCTGCTGTGCCGTTGGCTTAGCTATATGTTTGGTTATTACGTGGTTCGGTGCGCGGGTTACCTGGACTGACTTCATGTCAGGCGCTTTGCAACCAACCATAACGAAGGTCCCGAATGCATCTGTTCTTTTCATCATACCAGCAGGTAGTTTTTTGCTCGCTATCGAGTTCTTGAGGAAGGGGTATACTCGATACAGGGAATGGAAAATGTACCCGAAACCTTTGGAAGGACACTCATGAATAAATTCAAGCTGCGAGGTGGATATCCTTGGCTTGGCAGTTAGCACTGGCTATAATCCTGGGTAGCTTGTTTTTGTTGATGGTGACAGGCTTACCTATCGCCTTTTGTTTCATGCTGGTCAACATAGTAGGTGCATTTGTGCTGTGGGGTGGCAATATAGGCTTAATACAGTTTATCCGCAGCATAAGCGGTTCTATAACAGTCTTCACGATGCTCCCGGTGCCCCTGTTTATCCTCATGGGTGAAATTATGTTTCAGACAGGGATAAGCGAGCGGATGATAGATGCTCTGGATAAATGGCTGGGCAGGATGCCTGGCAGGCTAAGTCTCCTGGCCATCGGTGGCGGAACGCTATTTGCAACCCTGAGCGGTTCCAGCATGGCAAGTGTCGCTATGCTGGGGTCGACACTGGTGCCGGAAATGGAAAAACGTGGGTACAAGAAGACAATGACGGTAGGTCCGATTCTGGGCAGCAGCGGATTGGCAATTATGATACCACCTTCGGGTCTGGGCGTCATTGCTGCTGCCATAGGCAAATTCTCCATTGGAAAGCTCCTGATTGCCATCCTAATCCCGGGGTTGTTGATGGCTGTGTTTTACGGTGCCTATGTTATCATTAGATGCCGTCTTCAACCATATCTCGCTCCCGTCTACGAGGTTTCACCAACCCCGTTGTCCCATAAGATACTCAGTGGGGTACGTTACATATTGCCTTTAGGCCTCATCATCTTTCTTGTGCTGGGTGGGATCTTTCTCGGCATTGCAACGCCGTCGGAGGCAGCTGCACTGGGGGTTATCGGGAGCTTTATTCTTGCTGCCTGCTACAAAGGGCTTACGTGGGACGTGATGAAGAAGTCACTTATGGGCACCGTACGGCTTACTGCAATGGTAATGTTAATCATGGCAGGAGCACTGGCTTTCAGTCAGATTCTGGCTTTCAGCCAGGTTACGCAAGGTCTCGTCGAGGCGTTCATTAATTTGCCGGTATCGCCCATTCTTGTCATCTTGCTGATGCAGGTTGTTGTGGTGATTATGGGTATGTTTATGGATGTGCTGGCAATAATAATGATTACACTGCCGATATTTATGCCTGTCGTCTTGACTCTGGGGTTTGACCCAGTGTGGTTTGGGGCCATTTTTCTGCTAAGTATTGAGACGGGAACAACCTCACCGCCGTTCGGTCTCAACCTTTATGTGATGAAAGGAGCAGCTCCGCCTGATACTACCATGAATGATATTTATCGTGGGGCTTTGCCGTTTATCTTTTGCGACCTGGTAGTGATAGGGTTAATGCTTGCCTTTCCGTCAATATCTTTATGGCTACCGGGCATAATGCGGTAATACTTGGGATATAAAAGTGGTATTTCAGATTGTGCGTCCTATGTTGAAGGCATCCCAAATCGCATCCATTACCTTTCTTGGTTCTTTACAATCCCCTATTATGTAACTCTCAGGCATCTCACGGCGCATTGCATTATAGAGGTCTCGTTCAGCTTTTAAGCCTACTGCCATTACTACCGTATCACACGCTATTTTTGTTTCCCCGAGACTTTTTTTCATTACGGCGACCTCTCCATCCCCTATCCCCTTAAGACAGGTATTGGTTAGTATCTCGACTTTGTTCAAGGCAAGCAATTGTAGAAGCATAATCCTGTTGGCATAGAGAATACCCGTAGCCGCCTCTGGCAGCATTTCCACTACAGTCACTTTCTTTCCTTGCTGAGAAAGCCAAAGCGCCACCTCACAGCCAACCAATCCTCCTCCTGCCACTACCACCGTATTTCCAGATTTGACCTTTCCCAGGAGTAAATCTATGGCTGTAATAACTGTTGATTTTTCCACACCTGGTATATCCGGAATAATAGGGGTTGATCCTGTGGCAAAGATTACCACATCGGGTTTTTCCTCTGTGACAAGTTTGGTAGTTACCTCTATTCCCATCCTGACTATCACTTCTGTCATGGAGAGTTGAGCCCGATACCAATCAAGCAAGGCTTTATAACCATCTTTAAACTCGGGAACGGAAGCTTCTATTAAATGCCCGCCCAAGTTTTGACTTCTTTCACATAGTATTACCTTGTGTCCTCTGGAGGAAGCAATCATTGCTGCTTCCATACCGGCTACTCCACCACCGATGACCAAAGCCTTCTTTTGTACTTCAGCCGGGCGTAGTTCATAGAGCCTTTCCCTGCCTACAGTAGGGTTCACTGCACAGCTTATAGGTTTGCCCAGTGCCATCCTGTAGCGGCAGCCGTCATGGCAAGCAGTACATGGACGAATTGCTGCTGCATTTGCTCGTTTTGCTTTGGCAGGCCAATAAGGATCAGCCAGAAGTGGTCTGCCTAATGCTATTATATCTGCTTGCCTTTTTGTTAGAACTTGTTCCGCCAATTCCGGTGTATTAATTCTTCCCGTGGTAATTACAGGGATACTAACGGCTTTCTTGGCTTGCTCTGCCATATCAACCATACAGCCATATGGCTGATATGGTGGCACGTTTATCCAGTGCCTGCTATCCCAGCAGCCGGCAACCACATGTAATGCATCGAAACCTGCTTTTTCTAGAAGCCTTGCTATTGCTAACCCTTCTTCAACATCTCGGCCTGCTTCCTTAAATCTCTCACCTTTGATGGCACCGGAATGTAGTCCTTTCAGATAATGCTTGAGGCTCAACTTGCAAGTTACGGGGAAATCTTTTCCCGCTTCTTTCTTGATTGTCTTGAGTATCTCGGTTGTAAAGCGGAGTCTTCCTGCTAAGTCACCACCATATTTATCGGTTCTTTTATTCCATATTGCAGCCATGAATTGGTCGAGGAGGTATCCACCTTGCCCATGAACTTCAACTCCGTCAATGCCTGCAGCCAGCAATATTTTAGTAGCATTGCCAAAGGCTTCTACCAGTTTTTCTATTTCCTCTACTGTAAGAGACCTTGTGATTCTATCTGGTCTCCAGAAGCACGTTGTCTCGGATGATGATACTGCCTGCATTCCTGCATCGATCATTTCACCGGGGATGGCTCGACCAAGCCCTGGCGATAGCTGAACAAATATCTTCGCACCATAGTAATGTATAGATTCAGCCAACTCACTAAACGAAGCTAAAGCATGGCGGCTAACCACTGGTACGTCTGCTAACGCCTCGATTTCGTTTTCTACCTTGGTAGCGCCCATTATTATTAGGCCCGCACCACCCTTCGCCCTCTCCGTAAAGTAATCTACAGCACGCTGTGTAAGACTACCGTCGGGATTTTTAAATCCTACGCCAATCGCCATTGGAGCCATTGCTATCCTGTTTTGAAGCTCGACCTTCCCTATATTTATGGGTTCAAATAACTTGGTATACAAATTGGACCTCCTTACAGATACTTATCGTTCTTGGCTTCTAAGGGATGCAGCTCGTCCATTTGAATGACGGTTCGTGTACCGGCACTATAATATCAGCCATTTCCTTGATTCTAACAAGGCTGTCATAGGCTTCGAGGGCATTAGTGTGTATTCCGGGAGTAATTACGGGCAAACTATTCCCGACCGGCGGAGGTGGGTTAAAATTTTCCAGGATAGTGCAAAGGCCAGCAATAATAGCGATACCCTGGACAGTATTTACGCTAACCGATTGTCCACCTGTAGTGTGACCTGGTGTGCTGAACACTGATACTCCATCGCAAACCCTGGCATCTCCACTTATCACCTCAAAATCAAGTCCCTGAAAGAATTCCCTGTTGTACATTTCAGCGACAGAAGGGTGGGGTTTCAGAGCAAAATCAAGCTCGCTTTTCTGCACTAGAAACTTTGCCCTTGGGAACCGAAGCGCTTCGGTAACATGGTCATGGTGGAGGTGAGTAAGGATGATAATATCGATGTCACTAAAACTTATTCCTAGCTTGTGCAGGCCAGCATCAAGTGGTTGAATTGTCTTGGCTGGCACTCCTCTAACCTGTGAGAAGTATCGAGCACTGGCTCCTGCATCCACAAGGATTATTTCCTTCGCTCCTTCGATGTACCAGACATAGGTAACCGTCTTTATTATCTCGCCAAAATTAAGACGATATGTCATCAGCGATTTGTCTGATTCCATTTCAACAAGTGGTATTGGATGGATAATACAATTAACCATGATTATTAATCCTTTCTAGTTGTGTTGTGCTGATTGGCCACGTTAAGAATTACATTACAGAGTGCTTTTTGTCAAGATAATGTGCTGTTTCATAAAGTTTGATAAAAAGTCGAATCATCGCATCTGTTGCCATGGGATTTCTTTAGCTGTATTACTACCAGCTATAATGCCGAAGGTCATTGATGAAGAACTCATCACGCCTGAGGCATATGCCTTCGTATAGAGTCCACCGATGACCTCGCCAGCAGCGTATAGTCCAGGTATCACCTCATCATACTGGTTCAGTACCTGGCTGCGGCTATTTATCTTTAAACCTCCTTTCAGGGAGGTTACCGAGGTTACACATTTAATGGCATAGAATCGTGGTGTGTCTATCTTCACCAGAGGTTTTTCCGGTGCGAACTGGAATTTCCTTCCGAATACGGTGTCGTAACCCGCGTTATCAAGGTCGCTGTTATATTTATCAATAGTTTACTTCAGTCCTATGGCAGCTATGCCAGTATTCTTAGCCAATTCTTCGATGGTATCAGCTTCAAGCTGCTTGCATTTCTCTAGCCATGATAGCATGGTCTTATTATCGAAGCCATTCTTGATTTTATCGTTATAAACTACCCAATAGACACCTCCGGGTTGTCTCATCCCGGCACCTGTCATGGGACCACAGAAGTTTTCAGTAGAAGACTCAGCGTAGAATCTTTTACCCTCTACGTTTACCATAATACCCCCGCAATCCAGTGCTGGTAATGACACGGCATGGGTCTCAATGCAGAGGGGCCAGGAGGGAGCCATGGCAATGCCAATATCCTTTGTAGCTGCGCCTACATCCAGCCCCATCTTTAAACCATCTCCTAGATGCCCTGCAGGCATCAGTGGAATGGCAGCAAGCATATCGGGAGCGTATTCGGCTACCATTTCGCGATTTCGCCCGAATCCGCCGGTTGCCAGGATTATGGCCTTTTTGGCCTTGAAGTTCTTTGTCTCCTTTCTTATGGTAACCTTAAGGCCAATAACTCGTCCTGTGTGTGGTTCTGTAATGAGCCTGGTGGCTCTATGCCTTAACAGTATCTCGACACCTCTGTCCCTGGCTTTGTTTAGTAAGGCTTTGACCATCTCAGGTCCCATCCCGAAGAGCCAACCCAGACATCTGGGATTGCTATGCCCAATGAATGGAATGACACCAGGAAATTTTATACCTGCTTCTTTAAGCATCCTGTAGGCGTAAATCTGATTATCTGTATATGCCCTTGCTAGCTCAGGCATAGCTCCACAGGAATTTATCATATCTGCATAGAAGATATCAGGTGAATCTT
>CAZCKW010000057.1:1596-7211 GCA_964499375.1 uncultured Dehalococcoidales bacterium | reverse complement strand
CGATTATAGTGGCACTGCAAGATATTGGTGGTGCTGTTGGCAATATGATCTGTGTGCATAATGTAGTAGCGGTATGTGCTACCGTGGGTATTGTTGGCCGAGAGGGTTCAGTTATCCGTCGGAATTTGCTTCCGTGTCTGCTGTATGGCCTGATGGCAGGCATAATCGGCTTTATTGCAATGCAAATTCTACCGGGGCTATTTTAGAACTTCTTTATCTTATCGTGATTTCCCTATTAGGCTCAGACCTTATCACCTTGCGCCACAACGCCTTTGTTGGTAACGGTGTATTTCCACTCGGTATCGTTTTTTAAATATGAACCTACCGCATTTTTATCAATTTGGTCTGGATCAGCTTCGATTTGTTCGTCATTAACCTCTGTAACTGTACCGACGATACCTTCAGCAGACGCAGCACTCGCTGCTACCTGGACATTATGCAACTCCGCTGCCGCAGCTTCACTTTCCCCGCGCCCCATGAACTGGGTTATATTGGGAACGGCGACAGCAGTAATTATACCCAGTATGGCAATTACAACCAGCAACTCAATAAGCGTGAAGCCTTTTCCTCTATGGTACAGGCATTTTAATAGGGGATACTTTGTTCTTGGTATTTCTAGGCCTCCTTACCATATGTTGACCATTATAATTTAGAATAAATGTTGCCAAATAGCAAAGTAGCATTTATTAGATTATGATGCAAGCTTGCTATATCAATAAATGACCAAGCGGGAAGTTGGGACTTAAGAAAATTGCTCCCATTAGTGTGATGGGCATGTATTGACAAACCCTGCTTGGCTACTTAAAGTGTACCCAAATGGGTTTTGCGGTTATTGTTGGCGGGGAGGACGAAAGCTGGTTATTGCGATGGAAGGCAATCTTGCATAACTAACGTCAATATACAGAGAGACCAGTGCCGGTATCAGAGAGCAGGATGAGATGAAGTCGAAAACTAATACTTAACAGGAGGTAGAGATATGGGGAAACTTACCAAAACAGGCAAAAAGGGTCGGGGGAGCCGCTCAGAAGGCGGCAAGGTACTACCCCTGGCGAGCTCCTTGAAGCCATACTTCATTGTATTCATAGCGAGCACATGTGGATTGGTCATTGAAATCGTGGCTGCCAGGATCCTTGCTCCCAGCATCGGTGTCTCGCTCTACACCTGGACCAGTATTATCGGTGTGGTTCTGGCTGGTATAAGCATCGGGAACTACATCGGCGGTCGGCTGGCCGACCGATTTCCCTCACCCACAACCCTGGGCTTCATTCTATTAGCCAGTGGCGTCTTCAGCCTGATTGTGCTCCCATTGGTGAACGTCGTTTCGGAAGCTGTTGGCTCACTATCCCTCATACCACGGATTGTCTTGCTGACAACCGCACTATTCTTTTTACCCAGCTTGATCCTGGGGATGGTGACTCCGGTGGTGATCAAGCTCAGACTACGGGACTTGACCCACACTGGCAACGTGGTGGGGAAGATTTATGCCATCTCCACTGCTGGTAGCATATTCGGGACATTCATCACTGGTTTTGTGCTGGTTCAGTGGATTGGGTCCAGGGCCATCATACTTGTGGTTGCCCTAGTTTTGCTCATCATGGCACTGGTTTTTGGGAACCTGTGGAAAGCCAAGTTGCCGGCTTTCGCTTGTCTTGCCGTCTTTGTTATCGTAGGTGGATTTACCATTACCAGTAAGGCCGTGGACTCCGACTGTCTACGGGAGAGCAACTACTATTGCATCTGTGTGGAAGATACGGTGGAGGAAGGACGGGAGGTGAAGGCCCTGTGCCTGGATGCCCTGGTGAATAGCTATGTCTGCCTGGAGGACCCTACCTTTCTGGGTCACTATGACCAGATATTCGCGGACATAGCGACCTACGTTGCCAGGGGGAATCCCGACCTTCGGGTATTGTTCATTGGAGGTGGTGGCTACACAATGCCCCGGTATCTGGAGGTGACGTATCCTCAGAGTACCCTGGAGGTCATCGAGATTGACCCTGAGGTTACCCGCGTTGCATTTGACTACCTGGGCTTATCGCCAGACACCCGTATTGTGACCTATAACGAAGATGCGCGAATGGCGGTTCCAGAGTTGCCTGAAGACCAATATAACATTGTCATTGGCGACGCCTTCAGGGATTTCTCTGTTCCGTACCAGCTTACCACCAGGGAGTTCAACGAGCAGGTCCGGCGGCTACTGAAGGATGATGGCATGTACGCAACACATATAGTAGACAAACTCCACAGCGGTGGGTTTCTCAGGGCTTACGTGAATACCCTGCGGCAGACCTTCCCTTATGTGTATGTTATTCATGATGTACCCAGATGGGATGACGATACTAGAATGCTTTATGTGGTGGTGGGTTCGTTCCAGCCGCTGTCCTCCTCAGCCTTTGCCGATGCCAACGCTCAGTCGGGACGAGGCAATCCCGTGAGCCATATTATGCCCGAGGATACGTTTACATCCTGGATCAACGCTCGTGATAACATCCTGCTGACGGATGACTACGCTCCTGTGGATAATATGTTAGCTCCTCTCTACCTGGAAAAAACCGCCTTGAATAAAGCCGAGATATACTATAATGCTGCTCTGGAACTGGAAAGTCAGGGTAAATTGACGGAGGCTATATTTAAATACGACCAAGCCATCCGACTGGACCCATACTTTGCTCTGGCTTACTACAATAGGGGTTTGGCCTACAAAGAGCAGGGCAAGAAATCCAGGGCTATGGCTGACTTTGTGAAGTTCATCACTCTAACTGACGATCCTCAGTGGGTCGAAATTGCCAGACAGCAGATAGAAGAGCTCTCCAGGTAGAGTAAGACTTTACACCATACCTATATTCCTGATAATGAAGCAACTGGCAGCGCAAGGGAAGCGAGTAATCCCTTGGCGAGTGGTGCGATTATAATCAGGATGAATATTGTGCTATAAACTGCATCTCTTGATTGCATAGTTGAGTGAAGGAGACTCTGGTGGGGCAGCTACCTATGTCTTATGCAGGTGGTTGAGCCGGTCATCGAGGTTTGCATTTTAGGTGATCCTTAGTCTCTTCCACGATGTTCCATATCCCTGAATTAAGTATCTTCATTTTGGTAACACTACGACGCTGATGCCCATCATCAACTACCAGCATTCCATCCTTTTTTGTTATTCTTCTTATTTCTTGTAAGAACTCGGTAGGTTTCTTAATAGCCCCGAACATATCTATGGCGCACACTACATCAGCGGTATTATCAGGCAGAGTACTATCGTATCCGTCTATCAGTATTGGCTGAATATTTTTCAGGTTGTACTTTTCTATTTTCTTTTTAACGGCAGCTATAGCCATTTCATGAATGTCCAGTGCATAGACTTTACCTTTCTTACCTACAAGCTCTGCGAACTTAATTGAGTACCTGCCAGGACCGCAACCGTAGTCAATAACAGTCATACCTTCGCTAATGCCAAATCTCTTAACACGCTTTTTTACATGTGGATAGAAAAAATCGACAACATTGAAGGTAAGAGCCATAAATCGAAATGATATATCGGACATTTTTTCTGATTTTCTTTTTGTTGCTAACCCTTCCTTGATACTCATTTTTTATCTCCTGTTCTTTCCCTGTCAGTAGCTTGCCTATTAAATACCTGATATTTACCATATGCTCTGTTTCAGGCAGCAGTGGGCAAAAACTAAAATAACAAGCCTGACAGCATAAGCAGCAATAAATTTTATAGTAACAGTCATGTCTAATGAAAAGCAAAAATAATGGGCAAAGAACAGGGAACAATGTCAGCAAAATAAGGGAAAGGGGACGAGGTGTCATTAATCATACGGAAGTGTACAAAACTAAGATCTTCAGGTTAAACGAGGGGAACAAGATGAGCCAACTTATGATTCGTTTTTACGAAGACCTGCAAGCTCTGCAAGGGGGGATTGCGCGAGATAGCTATTCGGAGTAGCTAAGCAATTATACTGGCTCTTCTGTATAGGGAAAAATGGAGCTGAGGGGATTCGAACCCCTGACCTCCTCCGTGCAAGGAAGGCGCTCTCCCAATTGAGCTACAGCCCCAGAGCAGTTAAACATTATACCAAATCACCATGCTATGATAATAGCTTTCATTCTTAACTTACAGAGGGAAGTGTTTGGGTTGGCATAAACGGAATTGGCTGTGGCTTTTAATCCTGGGCTGATTTGTTGTAGTATAATAGGGCTTTAATCTTGATTGGTGTTAATCTTCTCTCAGAGGGACCTGTTTCCCCTGTGGTACTGGCAGGTATTCCTGCTGGCCAGAGGAATCTGTAAAGAGTCACCATCGGATAATTGGAAGGTGTTTTAATGCTAAGCGTAACTTTTCCAGTGGCTTTCGCTGCGGGGATACTTTCCTTTCTATCCCCCTGCGTTTTGCCGCTGGTTCCGGTGTACCTGGCTAATATAGCCGGCATGTCTATTCTTACCTCTGCCCCTCCCAGCCGAAGGCATGTAATCTTCCATACCATTAGCTTTATAGCTGGTTTTTCCTTAGTTTTCCTGGCTCTGGGAGCATCCCTGGGGCTATTGGGAGCCATGATACCCTTTGTATTATTAAATAAAGTAGCCGGAGTGCTGTTAATTTTATTCGGGTTGTTTTTATTAGCCTCTACCAAGTTGTCCTGGCTCAATTATGAAAAGCGTCTTAATTTCACTCAGGCTAAGGGCTCGGGGTATTTGAGGTCTCTATTAATAGGGGCGATATTCTCCCTGGGCTGGACCCCCTGTGTGGGTCCAGTTCTGGCTGGTGTTCTAGCGCTGGCCTGGAGTTCACAAACGGTATGGCAGGGAATTTACCTGCTGATTGCTTATTGTCTGGGACTGGGATTACCTTTCATTGTGGTGGGTCTGGCCATAGGGACAGCATCTCGCTACCTGAGATGGCTTAGCCAGCATGCCTTTGCTACCTCGGTAGTAAGCGCAGTTTTGCTGGTTAGTATAGGAGCTTTAATGTTGACCGGGCACCTGGGTTATATCAGCAATATATAAATGGAGGCTAGATAATTATGATTAATAGACAGTTAAAGAGATGGCTGGTAGGTATCAGTTTATTCATCGCTATATTCGCACTGGCTGGAGCTGCTGCCGGTTGTGGCTCATCCGATTCATCCTCCTCGCCCGAGGAATTGGGTCTGGTGACTGTAGAGGTCGAGGCTCCCGACTTCACACTTCCTACAATGGCAGGTCCAGAAATAACCTTGTCGGCTCTACAGGGGAAGCCAGTGGTACTCAATTGCTGGGCTCTCAGTTGTCCTCCCTGCAGACAGGAATTGCCCTATTTTGATGCGGCAGCGAATCAGTATGCAGGTAAGGTAACAATCGTGGCTGTTAACCTGGGGGATAGTGTTTCAAAACTGGAAGAATTCTTCGGGGGCAACAAAGTAGGCTTCGTCGTTGCCCTGGATAGAGATGACCAGGTAGCTTCCAAGTATTCCACAGGATACATACCCAATACTTTTTTCATAGACAGCCAGGGCATCGTTCGCTATTTAAAGCCGGGGGCATTCATTAACGAAGAGGAACTGAATGCCAGTATAGATAAACTATTGAATTATTAACTAAAGGAGGATACATATGACTGTTAAAGTTGTGACTGATAGCAC
>CAZCKW010000057.1:0-1496 GCA_964499375.1 uncultured Dehalococcoidales bacterium | reverse complement strand
TTGGGGCTAATAGTAATCACCGCTGCCAAGGCAGCGCTGGCCGGGGCAAAGCTGGATGAAATCGTAGCTATGATAAAACAGACTATCCCTGAAACACATTACTTTGGCATAGTAGATAATCTGGAATATCTGTATAAGGGTGGGCGGATAGGTAAAGCACAGGCATTTTTAGGCTCGATGCTCAATGTAAAACCCCTGTTGATTGTTCAAGATGGGGAGGTACATCCTTTGGAGAGGGTGCGCGGTCGCTCCAATGCCATAGATAGGGTATGTCAACTGGCAGGTAAGTATCCTGACATTAAAGAGATGGCAATAGCTCACACCACCACACCTGATGATCTGGAAATGTTTGCTGAACGTCTGGCCCCATTATTTCCCCCCGACAAAATATATAAATCAAGATGCGGACCAACTATAGGAACTTATGTAGGGCCGGGTTGCCTGACCATTGCTTTGATTGGATAAGGGACACAATACTAAACAGCTGAACCTGTGTAGAAAGCTAATAGAGGTTACTGGTTGAATTTCCTGAAGACGAGTGTAGCGTTGAATCCACCGAAGCCGAAGGAATTGGAAAGAGCTGTAGTTACCTTTGCTTTCCTGGCTACATTGGGGACATAGTCCAGGTCGCATTCAGGGTCTGGGGTGTCATAATTTATGGTAGGCGGAATTATGCCATCTCTTATAGTCAGGACGGTAAATATGGCTTCCACGGCGCCTGCTGCTCCCAGTAAATGACCGGTCATAGATTTATTGGAGCTTACTGGCACTTTTTTGCTGTGTTCTCCCAGAGCGACCTTTATGGCTTTGGTCTCGGCAAGGTCATTGAGGGAAGTAGATGTGCCATGGGCATTGATGTAATCGACATCACTGGGATGTATAGCAGCATCACCCAGAGCTAACTTCATGCACTTTGCCTGGGTTTCAAAATTGGGTGCAGTAATATGGAAGCCATCGACATTAGAGCCGTAGCCAGCAAGCTCAGCGTAAATCTCAGCTCCTCTTTTTATAGCTGAACCAAGTTCCTCCAGGATGATGATGCCAGCGCCTTCTCCCAGTATAAAACCATCGCGGTCCTTATCAAAAGGGCGTGATGCCCTTTCTGGTTCATTATTTCTTCGGGATATAGCTCTCATCTTGTCAAGACCAGCGATACCTATGGGGATAATGTAAGCCTCACTTCCTCCGGCGATCATGGCATCTGTTTCGCCATATTGAATCAACCTGAAGGCATCACCAATAGCATTGCTGCCGGTGGCGCAGGCAGTGGCCACACATTTGCTTGGTCCTCTGGCGCCGAAGGCAATGGATATCTCCCCTGCTGCCATGTTGGCTACAAATCCGGGGATAAAGAAGGGGGAAATGCTGCCCGGTCCCTCATTATGCAGGACAGCAAGGTTCTTCTCATAAGTAGACATACCACCGGCGGCTGAGCCCACTATTGCTCCTACTCTATCGGCATTGTGTCTATTGATAATCAAACCAGAATCATCCAG
>CAZCKW010000056.1:0-7250 GCA_964499375.1 uncultured Dehalococcoidales bacterium | reverse complement strand
AACTGGAATGATGGTTGGCCGTTCACTGCAGAGGACGTTGTATTCACTTATAATCTGCTCTTAGAGAGTGCACCGAAGATGACATGGTCTGCTGAGGTTGCTGCCTGGGTAGAATCGATAAGAAAGCTCGACGATTTTACCGTTGAGCTAACCCTAAAAACACCTAATCCACGGTTCCATCTGATCAGAGAGTGTTTTCCCGCAGTAAGGATCTGGGGAGGAGTGACAATTCTTCCCAAGCATGTATGGGAGGGAGAGGATCCGGTAAAATTTAACAACTATCCGCCTGTGGGGACCGGCCCGTACAGACTTCTGAGCTCTTCCGAGACAGCTTTTGTCTACGAGAGAAGAGACAATTGGTGGGGTACGGAACAGTACGGGGTTAAGCCGGCACCAAGATATGTGGTTTACCAGTACTTTGGTCCCGAGACCAGTGTTGCCATCGGTCTAACCACAAACGATATCGATTCACCAGCTATAGGGATTCTCTCGTTAGGTACATACTTGGAAGTTAAGCGGAAAAATCCATACGTTACTGCGTGGCATGCAAGGGCTCCACACGCATGGTTAGACCCTTGTCCGAGAGGGCTAATGATCCAGAATGCAAGGCCTCCTTGGGATCAAAAAGAAGCTAGGTGGGCGATATCCTATCTGATCGATAGAGACGCCGTCGTCAACCTCGCCTACGAAGGAACCACCTCACCAAGCTGGGGACCCTATCCGTACTACAAGGGATTAGACCCTTACTTTGCAACTATTCAGGACCTAATTGAAAAATACCCGACAACAAAATATGATCCAGCAAAGGCAGAGGAAATATTCAAATCTCTAGGCTTCAATAAGGGGACGGATGGAGTTTGGGTAATGGGTGATGGAAGCAGGTTAAAGATGGATTTTCTGGTTGATTCAGGCGATTCAGAAGCGATGAAAGTTACCGCAGTAATAGCAGATCAGTTGAGGGCTGGAGGAGTTGACGTAACAATTAGACCTCTAACTGGAGCGGTTCAGAGTGATACAAGATTGCGTGGAGATTGGGATATTGCTTACCAACCTTTCTGCCCTGGAGATACTGATGTATTCGATAACTTAGAGCTTTTTCATGGCAAATACTATGTTCCCTTAGGTGAGCCAGCGCCTTGGTATGAAAGAAACTCCTTCAGATATAATAATCCTAAATTAGATGCCATCGTGGATGAGATGTCGGTAACACCACCGAAAGATGTGGAGAAGATGAAGAAGTTATTCCGCCAGGCGATGGAGATATGGCTTGAAGATCTTCCGATAATTCCGATAGTTCAGGCACCAGCTCTGGTTCCCTTCAATACTGCCTACTGGGTTGGATGGCCTTCGGCAGCAGACCCTTGGAACATGCCTGTCAACTGGTGGGCGACGTTCAACCTTGTCATAACTGGTTATCCGTCTCCTGAGACAGGAGAATGGGTTGGTGGAATAAGAAGTAGTAGTCCAAAATAAATTTATTATAGTGATATAGATCGAACTCCCTTTATGGGAGTTCGATCTATATAAGGGAGGACTCCATAGTTATGTGGTCGTATCTCAGGTATGTGTCTGGAAGGTTTGCCATCTTTATTATTACCATTTTCATCGCTATAACAATAGTCTTCATTGTACCCCGCTTTGTGCCGGGAGACCCTCTCTTTGCTGTCACTTCTAAACTTGCTGAGATGGGTGGGTCCAGAGGATCTCCAGAGTTAGTCGAAGAATACAGAGAATTGTTTGGGCTTAATCAGCCTGTATTAACTCAATATCTATATTATCTCAAAGAACTTAGCAGGGGTAATTTGGGTTATTCTATCGCTAACTTCCCAGCAACAGTAACTGAACTTCTCATGCGCTCCCTACCTTGGACCATAGGACTTCTTAGCGTAGCAACAGTGATAAGCTGGCTAATAGGGACATTTATCGGTGCGATTAGCGGATGGGGAGGGAAGGAGTCAAAAATATCTAAGATTTTAGTCCCGTTGGCCCTTGGATTATACACTATACCTTATTATATTTTAGCTATAATTTTGATTTTTCTCTTCGTTTATGTATGGGGAATTTTCCCTATCTCCGGAGGATACACACCAGGCTTTCCTATTAAATTTTCACTTCCCTTTGTTCTTGATGTAATAAAACATTCAATACTCCCAGCTTTAAGCATTATCTTAATCTCCCTGGGTTGGTGGTTTTTGAGTATGAGAAGCATGATTGTGTTACTAAAAGGAGAGGACTATATTCTCCTGGCTCAGGCTAAAGGTTTATCTGATAGACGAATACTCTGGAGATATGCTTTCAGAAATGCTCTTCTTCCCCAGGTGAGTGGTTTGGCGATTTCGCTGGCTCATATTGTCGGTGGAGCAATTATTCTTGAGAAGATATTTGCCTACCCTGGCGTGGGATGGCTTTTATATAATTCTATAACTGAACTTGACTTCCCAACGATACAAGGTGGGGTGTTGGTAGTTATCATCGCTTTAACAGCAGCCAACTTTATTTTAGATTTAATCTATCCTCTCATTGACCCAAGAATCAAGTATAAAAGAGGTTAACAAGATGAAAAGAGGTTTTGTAGGAATCTTGATGGGTAATCGAAAATTTATTATTGGTTTTATTATATTTATAGTTATTCTTATGGGAGCAATTATAGCTCATCAGACCATCCCTTTTAGATATTCTCGTACAGGAGCATTCCCTCCGGGGCTCCCTCCGGGGGTTGAAAATATTTTAGGAACGGATTCTTTGGGAAGAGGCATCGATGTTCAATTAGCGGAGGCTGTTGTCAACTCTGTCCAGATTGGTCTGATTGCAGCCCTAATTGGTACACTTGTTGGAGCACTCATAGGATTTACAAGTGGATATTATGGAGGGATAATAGACGCAATACTCAGGGTATTGATGGATGTGTTTCTGTCCATCCCGTCACTGCTCTTCTTGATATTGATAGCTTCACTAATGAGAGGTGTTACGGTGCAGGGAATGGCGTTAATTATAGCACTGTTTGCCTGGCCCTCCCCGGCGAGGCAGATTAGAGCCCAGGTGCTCAGCCTCAAAGAAAGAGCTTTTGTAGATATGGCGATGCTTTCAGGAATGTCTAAAATGGAGATTATAACCAGAGAATTGGTACCTCATATGTTCCAATGGATGAGTGCTAACTTTGTCAATGCCACATTAGCTGCAATGCTTGCCGAGTCAGGACTTTCCATCCTGGGACTGGGTCCACAAAATGAAATGACTCTAGGAATGATGATCTATTGGGCTTTGAGCTATGCTGCGGTTTTTAGAGGAATGTGGTGGTGGTGGGGCAGTACTGTCTTCACCCTCACTTCTATTTTTATTTCACTCTATTTATTGCATTTAGGTTTTGATGAAGTGATCAATCCTAGAATGAGATCAAAAATCTGAATATAAGGAAATTCTTAGCATGACAGAACGTAAACAAATTTTAGAAGTGAAAGATTTAAAGGTTTACTATCATACTGATCGTGGATCTGTGCGAGCAGTGGATGGGGTAAGTTTCAATGTGCAAGAGGGAGAGAATTTTGGAATTATTGGTGAGTCAGGCTGTGGAAAATCAACTATGGCTATGGCTCTAATGGACCTTGTTATTTCACCAGGGATGATTGAGGGAGGACAAATATTCCTTAACGGCACCGATATTCTTACCCTGGATAGAGAATTAATACGTAAAATTCGCTGGAGTCAAATCTCTTTTATTCCGCAGGGAGCTATGAATTCCCTTAATCCGGTGATGAGGATCGGCTCTCAGATTGCCGATGTTATTACTACTCACCAGGGTTATCAGCCGGAGAAAGTTCTAAGGAAGAGAATTCAGAAGCTTCTCTCCACAGTCGGACTGCCTCACCGGGTCTACAGAATGTATCCTCATGAACTCTCGGGAGGAATGAAACAGCGAGTTTGTATTGCAATGGCTATAACTTTGGAACCCGGGATAATTATCGCTGATGAGCCTACCAGTGCTTTGGATGTCGTTGTACAGCGAGTGGTTATGCAAACCCTCTTGGATGTTCAGGAACGACTTGGGGCAGCTTTGGTCCTAATCGGTCACGATATGGGAATTCAAGCTCAGGTAGTTAATCGTCAAGCAGTTATGTACGCTGGTAAGATTGTTGAAATTGGAGAAGTGAGGGCAATGTACAAAAATCCCCTTCATCCTTATACCAGGCTCTTGATCAAATCACTTCCTACCTTACAGTTACGTCATGATTTTCATGGAATCCCAGGACTTCCTCCTTCTCTTCTCGATCCTCCAAAAGGGTGTGCATTCAGTAATCGTTGTCCTTATGTTATGGAACGCTGTCGAGAGGCGATGTCGAAACTTGTGGAGATCCAACCGAATCACTTTGTTGCCTGCCATCTTCACTCCGAGGTCATCAGGTAAAGAGAGAATTTATAAGAAGAAAGGAAACCATTATGAGCATCCAGAAAGAGGTACAGACTAATATCCTAAACCAGACTCAAGCACCCTTGCTGGAAGTTTGCAACCTCACCAAAGTCTTTGGCAGCGGCTTCTTACAACGGGGTCAGAAGGTTGCCTTAGAGAATTTCTACATGAGTATTCAAGGTAGCCCCCCAAAAATTATATCTATCGCTGGGGAGAGTGGGAGCGGAAAGACGACTCTTGCCCGAATTATTCTGGGATTTCTTTTGCCGACACAGGGAGAGATCCGTTATCAAGGAAAAGATCTTAAAATGATGGATCAAAAATCATGGAAAATCTTTCGAAGGGAGGTCCAAGCCGTATTTCAAGATCCATATGAAGTCTATAATCCCTTTTATCCAATTGATCGCGTCTTTGAGATAGTGATTCAGAAATTCCATCTAGCTAAGAATCGACAGGAAAGTCGCCGTATTACGGAAGAAGCCCTGGTGGTCGTAGGGCTGCGCCCTGATGAGATTTTGGGTAAATATCCTCACCAACTATCTGGGGGTCAGAGGCAACGGATTATGCTCGCCCGAGCTTTTCTACTTAAACCAAAGCTCATTATAGCTGACGAGCCGGTTTCAATGATCGATGCCTCTATGCGGGCTATCATTTTAAAGATTATAATGGACTTAAAAGACAATTTTGGAATTTCCTTCCTTTACATTACCCATGATCTCTCTACAGCTTTTCAGATTAGCGATGATATTATCGTTCTTTATGAAGGATTGGTGGCTGAATCAGGAGATGCAGAAATCGTTATCAGTAGACCGAAGCACCCTTATGTCCAGCTCTTAGTAGGATCTATTCCCATCCCGGATCCTGACCAACCGTGGCAAGGACGCGTAGAACTTCCACCTGAAGAGGAATTAGAGAAGGATACTCTGAGGGGATGCAAGTTCTATCGCCGTTGCCCTTATAAGATGGAAATATGTCTTAAGAACCCCCCGCCATTATATAATATTGGTGCAGACCATCTTGCTGCTTGCTATTTATATAAGTGAAGAGAGATAGATGAAGATGCATTAAATATTAGATAACATATCATACAGATTACATTATAATTTCTTATAAAAGTATTGAAAAAATATTATTTGGAGAAGTTGAACAATGCCCATTTACACAAAGACATTTACACCGAATGAAAACAAAACCTTAACTGAATTCATTGTACCGGTAATTAAAGGGACCGAAGAAATATTGATAAAGGGTGACTATCACCCAAAGACAGTAAATGATATCGAAGTAACTCATAAATTAATATATCAGGCCGTACACGAATACCTGCAATTTGATGGGGAAGGTGCTATTGTAGCAGGACCTAATTGGGACTATTATAAAAAAAATTATAAGAAAAATGCTATTGAATTGTTTTCCCCGATTCGTAACCTATTTAATTATACATTGATTGATCCGAATGGTATTGTCCGAGCAAGGGGAAACGACAATTTTTTTGAGACAATGCAAATTAATGAAGAAAAAGCCAGTGTTGGATGCGTTTCCGGTGCATTACCCGCAGGAAACTGGAGGTTGATAGTTGAGGCTCACGCTATCATCTCTGAACTGGTGATATTGAGCATTGAGGTGAATTTGAATAAAGAATTTACACCTGGGGTTAAAACCACAGAAAAGTGTCAGACAGAACTCAGAGATTTTAATAAGAAAGAACCTCTTTTTAGAGAAGAACGGGGAGGTCCTGGATGGTTTGGAGGAGATTTTCATATACATTCCCACCACAGTGATGGCAATCACTCAGTTTATGAATTAATGACCTATTTACAAGGAAAAGGTCTGGACTTTTTCGTTCTGACCGATCATAATACCACTTTGGGATGGAAAGAGAAGTATTTATTAAAGACTATGGTTATTCCAGGTATAGAAATTTCTACTTTTTTTGGGCATTTTGTGCTTATCAACTGGGTTGGTGACATCAATTGGTTTTCGCTTGAACGAGAAAGTACCTTTGAGGATGGTGCGGCGGAGATAAAAAGGAAGGGAGCTCTTTTTTCTGTGGCTCATCCAGCATGTATTGGTGACCCAATATGCACGGGATGCAGATGGGATTATCCCAATTTTTACTGGGGAGCAGCAGATGTAATTGAAGTTTGGGCCGGTTCTTGGTCGGAAAGAAGGGCTGAAAATATAAAAACTTTAAAGAGATGGGAAAATCTGCTTAACCAGGAGTTAAAAGTGGTTGCCGTCAGTGGTTCCGATATTCATAGGCTGGATACTTATAAGAAAGACTATGGTCGGACTTATGTATGGGCTAAGTCAAAAACCAGAGATGGGATTATGGAGGGATTAAGAAAAGGAAAAGTTTATATTACCAGCGGGCCTCAAATAAATTTCCAAATAATAAATGATAAAGGTATCCTTGTTTCGCTGGGAGAAGAATTGGAAGTTAAATACAATGGGAGTATTAAACTATTAATTAATATTGAGAGTAAGGAAATTAAGAAAAAATTTCGCATTGAACTAATTAAAAATGGATGGGTCTACAATTCTTGTGACACTTTTTTAGAACATATTGAACTTGAATGGTCAGACAAAGTAACTAAAAATTGCTGGTATTATTTGAGGTTGTTTGACGAGAAAGAGTGTATTATAGGTTTGACCAATCCAATTTTCATAATTTGTCATTAAGACATGACGGGAATAGGGATATTACTTTGAAAGAGCGAAAAAGGAGAGAATCTTATAATGGTTAATATTAATAAAAAATCATATAGAGCATTTATTGTACCCCATACTCATTGGGATAGAGAATGGTATCAAACATTTCAACAATTTAGAATTAGATTAATTG
>CAZCKW010000055.1:0-7289 GCA_964499375.1 uncultured Dehalococcoidales bacterium | reverse complement strand
TTCCCCAAACTACCTTTTTCGCCTTCCTGATATTTCTCTACTGGGAGTAGGCCCAGCAGATTAGCTATACTGAATTGACCACTATTTCCACACACCTTGAAGGGTGTCACGCTAATCAAGAAGTCACTGCGCAAAACCACGTTAGGTGCCCATAAGGTGGGCGTGGCAAAGAATTGCTTCAGCGGGTTCTCAATCTCCAGGAAAATGGAATCCCTGATATCGAGCATAAGCACACGAGGGAAGTCATATCCTAGAGATTGATATATCGGATATATTGATTCACCGCTGGGGGTTCCATCGGCAATGATAATATCGGCATCGCTGACTTTCCTGATGCCCTTGATAATGTTACTCAATATTTCGGGGCTTGTAGATACGGGATAGGGCGATGACAGGTGGGTGCAAGGTTTAATTAAAACACGCCTTGCCCAGGAAAGTTGAGAAGGTGGGGTGAAAATAAAGTCGGATGTTTTATAAATCATTACTTCTAACCACAGGTTATAACCTGGTGCTCCATTTAAAATTGCATAGCGAAACTGGTGATAACATCTCTGTTATTATAAAGCGTGCTTCAATACCACGATCTCAGTGTCCGCTGGTAACTCCTTTGCTTTAAACTCTATCTCACTGGAATCTAGTTTCCTCACGTGTTTCTTGCCTTTGAGGAAATCTTCAACACCAGCGATAGGAAGGCTACATCTTGACGTTTTAAAGTGCATTGGGATTACTACTCTCGGCTTTAGCTGGTCACATACCTGACTGGCCTCCGCAGCATTAATAGTGAAATAGCCGCCTACAGGGATGAATAGTATGTCTACAGTGCCAATCTGTTCAACCTGTTCTTGGCCAAGTACATGCCCTAAATCACCCAGGTGACAAAGGTTCAGGTTGTTCAGGCTAAAACAAAAAACGGTATTAGGCCCTCTTTGTTTACCTTGAGCGGTATCATGATAGGTAGTAATGCCTTTAAACTGAATTTCCTGGGCAGTTATTATACCACTACCCTTGACGACCTCCGGGTTTCCTTGCACCGCCGAAACATTGTTGTGGTCGAAATGGTCATGGCTCACTATAACAATAGAGGCAGCCTCATTAATAGGAGAGTAACTAATACCTCCGGTTGTATCGTAAGGGTCGGTAATTATTCTTAACCCCTCATTAGAAGTAATCAAGAAGCAAGAATGACCCAGCCATTTAATAATCATCATAATCTCCTTGTCAGACCATAGATAAAACCAGTTCAACTAAAGTTCTAACCCCGACTCCTGTAGCCCCTTTAACTGTATAGCCACTCTCTTTACTACTGGACTCACTGCCTGCTATGTCAATGTGAACCCATGGCGTATCTCCAACAAACTCGGACAAGAAGAGCGCCGCAGTAATGGCTCCACCAAACCTATCACCCAGATTTTTTATATCGGCAATTTGGCTTTTGAGTTGCTCCTTGTATTCCTCAGGCATAGGGAGTTGCCATAAATGCTCCCCACATCTGTTACCAGCTCCGAGAATCTTGTCTATTATTTCCTGGTTATTACCGAAAACGCCGCTATATTCAGTTCCCAGGGCAATCCAGCATGCTCCGGTTAAAGTAGCCATGTCCACCAATGGAGATAATCCCTGCTTTACAGCATAGCTCAGGGCATCTGCCAGGATAAGCCTTCCTTCGGCATCCGTGTTTAGTACCTCTATGGTCTTGCCATTCATCGCCTTCAATATGTCCCCTGGTTTCAGCGCGGTTCCACTGGGCAGGTTCTCGGTAGCCGGAATAACAGCGGTGACATTGACTTTTGGTTTTAGCTGAGCGATAGCACTGAGTGCCGCTAAGATTGCAGCACCACCGGCCATATCGCCTTTCATCGTATCTAAATCCTTTGAAGGCTTAATGGAAATTCCTCCGGAATCAAAGGTTATGCCTTTGCCGATAAAGCCAATGGTATCTTCAGAATTCTGGTCTCCTTTATAGCTAAGGGTTATTAGCTTCGGTGGCTCGTTGCTCCCTTTTGCCACTCCCAGAAGCGCCCCCATCCCCATTGTTTCCATATCGTTTGAGTTAAAAACATTGAATGCCAGGTTGTACTTACTGGCTACTTCTCTGGCTATATCTGCCATTCGACTGGGCGTCATATAATTAGAGGGCTCATTGGTCATATCGCGGGCTAAACTGGTAGCTTCCGCCATTATCTTTCCTTTGTGAATACCTCTTTCCAAAGCCGGAAGCTTATCCTTATTCTTTTCTATGATAACTATCTGTTCGATATCTCCATATTCAGGTTTCTTGTATTGGGTAAAACTGTAAAGGCCGAGAAGGCTACCCACTGCTATGGCTTCAGCCGCGTCTTCGACCTGGATGTCACCGGCGCCAGAGCCCAGGAGTATTGTGGCTATTTTTTTACAATTCAACTTCCTCAGGGAACGGCAGGATTCTCCTGCTGCTCCACGGACCTTGTCCAGATTGAAATCCTGGAGCTTGCCTAATCCAGCCACAGCCACTATCCTGGCTGGCAGCTTGCCAAGGGTATGAATAATACTAACCTCCCCGGATTTGCCTTTAAGCACACCGCCGCTAATGAGACTGCCAATAACCCCACCCAGGGCTTTGTCTATGTCAGCAGTGGCACCATCTAGCTGCTGTACTCCTTCAAAAGCACTTACTATGATGCCATCAGCCTCAAGCTGTGTAATATCACCAGCTATAACTTTAATTTCCATAATCACCTCTTAAAAAAAGCTCAAATTTTCTATAGGCTAATTTTAACTCATTTGGGGGGCAATTTGAAGAGGTTGAAGGGATAAAGAGCAATAATAATGACTTTTACGATGGTGTAATTTTATTAACCAGGGTTAATTGCAGTTAGATTGAGGGAATGCGATAATATAAAGGCTATGGAGCGGATATGGGCACCGTGGAGAATAGAATATGTGGCGAAACCGAAGGAAAGTGGCTGTATCCTATGTCAGAAGCCAGGACAAAACAATGACTGCGCAAACCTCATCCTTTACCGTGGGCAGAGTAACTTCATAATCTTAAATGCCTTCCCCTATAACCCGGGTCACTTAATGGTTGCCCCATATAGGCATATAGCAAGTATACATGATTTAACCGGTGATGAATCAGTTGAGCATTTTGATCTTGTAAAAAAAGGTTTAGCCCTTTTAACAGAAGTACTTAAGCCCGATGGCTTTAACATAGGTATGAACATAGGCAAGATTGCTGGTGCCGGGATAGAAGAGCATCTCCATACTCACATAGTGCCCCGCTGGCAAGGCGATGTTAACTTTATGCCGGTATTGTCCGATACCAGGGTGGTATCAGAAGGGTTATCTGCCACTTATAACAGGCTAAAGGACGCTATAGTTTAATTATTTACTCAGCCTGGGGATATGACCCCAGTACCTTGACGAAAGTAGTTTTCGGCTTAAGCTCCTGCATAATTTTCTGGTATATTTCACTGTCAGTGTGACCCTCAAAATCGGCATAGAAATAATACTCCCAGGGTTTACTTCTGCTTGGTCTGGATTCTAATTTTGTTAGATTAATATTCCTGCTGGCAAAAGTGCCCAGGATAGAATACAGGGTTCCGGGAGTATTTTTAGTGGCGAAGACAAGGGAAGTCTTATTTTTCTGTGCGGGTTTAGATTTCTGTTTGGAGATAGCGAAAAATTTGGTGTAATTATTAACATTAGTTTCAATTTCCGGTGCCAGAACCTCTAAAGAGTAGATATCAGCAGCTCCCTTACTGGCTATAGCGGCACATTGTAATAGTTGTCTCTCCTTTATCTTTTTAGCGCTACCTGCAGTATCATAGCTGGGTATGATATCAACCTTTAAGTTGCTTAGGAACTCCTCACATTGGGCCAGAGCCTGGGGATGGGAGTAGATTGTTTTTATGTCGGACAGGCTTTGCCCTGGCAGCGCCATCAGATAATGGCTTATCTTGAGAATGGTCTCAGCGAATATATTGAGGGAATGTGCCAGTAGCAGGTCATATGTCTCATTTATGCTACCGGCCTGGGAGTTCTCCACAGGGACTACACCAAAATTGGCATCGTCCTCGGACACAGCTTTAAAAACATCCCTCAGGTGGATACAGGGTAGAAAATCTATATCCTTACCGAAGAGCTTTAGCGCTGCAGCTTCACTAAATGCACCTCTCTCACCTTGAAAAGCAGTCTTGCCCATTATCCAGCGAAAATAGTTTGGATTTTCTCCTCACTGCCACTGGGAATCATGCAAACAAGCTGATCACCGAGTTTTAAAGCAGTATCTGAGGATGGTATACGGCATTCCTGCCCCTCACGTATTAATAGTGAAGCAATAAAACCTGAGGGTAAGGACAATTCCACCACTGATTTGCCCACTGCTGCTGAATTTTCTATTTTTAACAGAACGAGCTCCAGTCCTTGTTTCTTGAAGTCTAAAAGATGGATCAAGGGGGAGATTGATGCCTCTGCTTTAATACGCTCCAGGACGAGTGCCACGACATCTACAGCATGCTCAATACCTAATTTAGGGAAGATATGTTTATTTTTAGGGTTGTTAATCTTGGCGATGATCCGGGGGACGTTGAATTTCTCCTTGGCTATCTGGCAAGCCGCCAGGTTATCCTCGTCCTCACCAGTGATAGCGATGAGCATATCGGCCCTGGCTACTCCTGCATTGGTTAAAGTGGTTACCTCACAGCCATTACCGCACAGCGATATACTACCCAGCTCCTCCTTGAGGCTCTCACATTTTGCAGCATCCTGTTCAATCACAAGCACCTCGTGATTTTTAGCAAGCAACTCTTTACATAGAGAACGACCTATCTCGTTACCGCCGACAATTATGATGTACATATCATTATATCCCCAATCTTTCCATCAGCAGATGGGCAAATGTTGATATTGGGCTGATAGCATCGAGTCCCAGACTTTCATAAAACTCCTTGCGTAGTGGATCGTAGATGCGACAGACTACCCTGGAAATACCAAACATCTGCTTGGCGATCTGAGCTGCCATGGCATTTCGCTCATCCTCACGAGTTAACGCTACAAAGACATCAGCCTGTGTTATCCCCGCTTTTTTCAACATCTCTTCATCGGTGCCGTCACCCACCATTGCTGTGCCACTGAAGGTAGGCGGCAATTTATCAAATTGAGTGGCATTTTTATCCATGATGGTTACCTTGTGCCCAGCGGCGTCAAGTTCACAGGCCAGCTCAGCTCCCACGCTCCCACAGCCCATTACGATGACATTCATTTACTATTATCCTTCGATAAGAACCCCCGATATAACAAGATCTGACAGGGAGCCTCTTTAAGAATGTGAGAGATGGTCTTCCCTAAAGCAAAAACGCCAAGGTGTTTCTTATAGCCAGTCCCCATCACGATTAAATCTGTCTTCCTTTCTTTAGCTGTATCAACGATTGCCGGCCCAGCTTCCCTGGCTTGAATCAAGTCTGTCTCCACTTCGTAATTTGTTTCGTGGGCTACATCCTCAGCATGGCCAAGTATTCCCTCAGCCTTATCAGCCTCGGAATCAACTGGAGTATCTAAAGAGAGGCTTCTTTCGACCTCAATAATATTAACAACATCAACCTTAGCCTTCGACTTCTTGGCCAGATTACAGGCCAGTTTTACAACCTCGTCATCAACACTCTTCCCGTTTACAGGAACTAAAATTTTCTTTGTCTCCATTAGCGCAGGAATATTACCCCGACTTCTTAAATTAGTCAACAGTGGTTTTGCCCGTCATGTTATTTATATCAGGGTAATTTATTCTGGTAAAGCAGGAATAATCATTAACATGACAGCATGGCTAAAGAAAGCCTAGCGCCACCTCCAAAATGCTGGGATAGTAAGTACCAGGACGGTAAAAAATTCAAGGCGTCCAACCAGCATACACAATATAAGTATAAACTTGCCAAATGGAGGAAGGAAAAAATAGTTTCCTGCAGGGCCTACGGAACCCAGACCAGGACCGACATTCCCCAGGGTGGCGGCAACGGAAGAAAAGGCGGTGATATTATCCAACCCCATAGCACTCATTATCAGGGAACCTATTATAAGAGTGGCGAAATACAGTATAGAGATGCCGATAATTCTGGATACATTGCTCTCGGGCAAGACCTTTTCACCAAGTTTTATGGGAAGGACAGACCTGGGACTGAAGACAAGGTAAATCTGCCGAAGGGCGTACTTCGCTAACACCGAAATCCTGACCACCTTTAATGCTCCTCCCGTTGAACCGGCTGAAGCACCAACTATCATCAGAACGAGTAGAATCGTTTGTGACAGCGACGGCCAGGTATTAAAATTGGCTGTGGTAAATCCGGTGGTGGTCTGAATAGATACGGCCTGGAAGGTAGCAAGCTTGAAGGCTTCGCCAACAGACTGCCCCATGTTCGCTAGTAGATCCAGCATAATGATAAAACTGGCCCCAACAATAATAGCTATGTAAAGACGAAATTCGGGGTTACTGAAGACATGGCGAGGGGATTGGTGTTTCCATATAAGATAGTAATATAGCCCAAAGTTCACGCCTGCCAGTAGCATGAAAATAGTGACGGTGCTGGTGATGAAGGTGCTGTTGTAGGCGCCAATGCTCAGGCTCTGGTGTAGGAACCCCCCGGTGGGCATAGTCCCGAAGGTAATGGTTAAGGCATCAAATAATGGTAATCTCCCACCAAATAATAGCAGGAGAGCTTCCAGGGCAGATAGACCAATATATAACCACCAGAGTGCTCTCGCTGTATCGCGGATGCTCCCGGCTAAACGCTCAGGTTGAGGTCCTGGCATCTCTGCTTCGTACAGGCGGGCTGCACCAAGTCCCAACATAGGGAATAAAGCTACAAAGAAGGTTACTATACCCATGCCTCCGAGCCACTGGGTGAAATTGCGCCATAGAAGAATGCCCTGTGGTTGACTCTCTATAGAGGTAAGAACCGTAGCACCTGTGGTGGTAAAACCCGACATAGCTTCAAAGTAGGCATCGAGGAAACTGGGAAAGGTACCGGCGAACTGGTAAGGAAGCGCGCTGAAAAACGATACTAGAATCCAGGTCCATGTAACGAGAGCCAGTCCCTCGCGCCGGGACAAACTCCCATCCCCACTTGGCAATAGTTTCCAGAGCAATGCACCTGATACTCCAGTAATAACTGTCGATATGACAAAGGGAAGGAAACTGGTCTCTTTATAGTGGAGACTCCAGACCAGGGGGAGAATCATTAGTGCCCCCAGGATCATTATTATTAGCCCTAGATAGTGGGCAACAACCCTTATTCTCATTCTTTACTTGAAGAGCTTCTCGA
>CAZCKW010000054.1:0-7294 GCA_964499375.1 uncultured Dehalococcoidales bacterium | reverse complement strand
CATCAATATTTCATTGGTAGATTTCTCCGCCAGATTGAGCTATAACGTTGCCAGGACTCCATTATTACCCCTTTTCGCTTTGTTCCTGGGAGCTTCCCCACCACTAATAGGTGTAATAGTCGGAGCGTCCACTATAACGGGTATTTTCTTGAAAGCCCCTTCGGGTGCCCTGTCTGATTACATTGGCAGAAAGAAAATGCTTCTTTTCGGTGCCTTTATTTTTGCCGTTATGCCCTTTAGCTATATTCTGGTAACTGTGGCCTGGGTACTTATCCTGGTGAGAGTAATTCACGGGATGGCTACTTCAATATACGGGCCAGTGGCAAATGCGGTGGTTGCCAATATTGCCGGTAAAGAAAAAGGAAGGTATCTTTCGATATTCTCCGTGATAAAAATTGGGACTAATGCCCTGGGAGGCCTGATTGGCGGCTGGTTACTGTATTCTCTGGCAAAGGGGCAGGCCTACAATATCACTGATTTTCACTATGCCTACCTGGTCTGCGGAATTTTAGGAGTTGTTGCGCTAATAATATCGTTCTTTATACTTCCTAAGGTGGAACCATCCACCGAGCACAGGGGAATAAAAGAGTCTTTTAGTAAAGTCCTTGTGGGATTGAAGGATACTGGCAGGAATTTAAAAATATTGATGACTTCCTCCATGGAATCGTTTCAAAATATGACCATGGGCGCATCAATGGCATTTCTGCCAATACTGGTGGTACAACAATACCACCTCTCCGTGCTTCAGGCGGGATTTTTATGGTCTGTTGTAATGGGAACTTCTGTGGTGTTAAAACCTGTTATGGGTTATCTCTCGGACAGGATGGAGCGGTGGAAGCTAATCTCACTGGGCATGTTTCTTTGTGGCATTTCATTTGTGGGTTTCACACTGACCTCCGACTTTTACCTGTTGATAATAGTAGCGATATGTTTCGGTTTAGCGGAGGCGATAGTGACCACCTCCACCGTTGCCTATGTAGCGGAAGTGGCATCAGAAAAGCGGCTCGGAGCCAGCCTTGGCGTATTTGGAACTATTGCGGATACAGGACAGGCTCTGGGTCCCATAATCATCGGAGTTCTGCTGACCTACATAAGCTATTTCAGCAGTTTCATGGTTATTTCGGTGTTCATAATTTTATGGACAATTTACTATGCTGCCATGCAAATAAGGGGAAAGAAAACAGCGTAGATTGAATATTGCGGGTCGTCGCCTGGAGTGATATCGCTTCTCAAACTGAGATACGCCCAACCAAATGGACACGAAGCTTTGTTCTAGCAATGATAGAATGGGGTATTGACTATAACCACGCTATGGATTATTCTGTACCTCGGAGCCCGATGTATTGGGCACCAATAAGCTTCGAGCGAAATTGCTGATATCGAATATGCCTTATCTTATATTGCTGCTGGTTGTAGGGGCGTTTTGCCTGGGAGCGTGTCCTTTCTCTCTGTGGATTGGACAAAGGTTTTTAGGCAAAGACATACGCGAATATGGAGATGGCAATCCGGGGTCAACCAATGTCTTGCGTGCTGGAGGTCATGCATCGGGTTACCTGGCTGTCTTTGCGGACACAGCCAAGGGTGCCCCCTTTGTAGTTCTGGCGCACTCATTCTTTGCCTTGCCTGAGGCGGCAGTGATGGCGATAGCGGTGAGTGCGATAGCGGGGCACGCTTTTTCCCCGCTTCTTCATTTTAAGGGTGGCAAGTCAGTAGCTGTCACCTTCGGTGTCTTGCTGGGGTTACTGCCTGAAGGCGAATTGCTGCTTATGTTCACCGTATTTATATGTATAGGTGCTCTCTTCATGGCTAATCGTGCCTGGACCGTTATGGCAGGGCCCGCAGGATCGCTAATTTATCTGGTCGCTACTGGAGCAATATGCTGGCAGTCGTTGTTCATGCTGAGCGTGCTGGTGCTGTTGGGGGTAAAACACTATGCTGGCTTGAGAACCTCTCCCGGATTCGGGGTGCGACCCGTCACCTGGATTCGGTCAAAGAGATTTAAAACGTGAACCAGCGATGAGGCGAATAACGGTATGACATATCAACTGGTAATATCCATCGGTCTCATTATTTTTGCGCTCAACCTTGCGCTCAACTTGAGGGTACTCAAGAAGCCAGAAGACGATGTTACTATGCCAGAGCCAGCGCCTTTCGTATCCGTGCTCATCCCGGCAAGGGATGAGGAAGCGAACATAGAGTCCTGCGTGAAGTCTCTGCAGCGACAGGATTACCACAACTTTGAAATTCTGGTCCTGGATGACAATTCCTCGGACGGCACGGCAAACATCGTGAAACGGTTGATGTCCGATGATAACCGCACCTGCCTGATTCCAGGAGAACCCCTTTGCGAAGGCTGGGCGGGTAAGCCTTTTGCCTGTTATCAGCTTGCCAAAAAAGCAAAAGGTGATTGGCTGCTGTTTGTCGATGCTGATACCATACATGCTCCTCACATGCTGCGCAGCGTGATGTCTCTGGCAATCAAATCCGGGTGTTCCCTGCTCTCTGGCTTTCCTCGTCAGCTTACCTCTTCCCTATCTGAAAAGGTGTCCATCCCTCTAATGTACTTTATCATCCTGAGCTGGCTGCCGCTGTGGTGGCTTCAGCGCTCCAGGAAACCAAAACCTTCACTGGCTGTCGGGCAGTTTCTCCTCTTTCCCAGCGAAGAATACTGGCGCCTTGGAGGCCACGAGGCTGTAAAATCGAGAATACTGGAAGATGTCTGGCTGGGAGCTGAAGTAAACCGCCACGGTGGCCGGCACGTGACAATCAACCTGTCGTTGGTAGTCTCGTGTCACATGTACCAGAGCGCGAAAAGCATGTGGGAAGGTTTTGTCAAGTGGATGTACTCCGTAGCGGTACTGTCTTCGGCCGCGCTAATCGGGCTATTGATAGCCGGCTTACTTTTCTTTCTGCTTCCCTTTTTCTCACTCTGGAAGGAACTATTCTGGGTTGCCTCTCCCAGCATGTGGCGTTCCCTGGTCATTTCACAGGTAAGTGTGATACTGGCTATGCGATGGCTTACGGATAAGCATTTCAGGGAGCCTTTCATTTCTGCACTCCTGCATCCGCTCGGTTTCTCATTCCTCATCGTAGCTGTCTTCTACGCTTTTACACGCCGCATAATGGGCAGCCATGTGCGGTGGAAGGAACGCCTGTACGGAGGGGCATCGGGGGTAGAGTAGATAACGTTCACCGGTAAAAAACTACTATTTGTTGTAAATTGGTACATCCTACTTTCCTTCTTGTCTCCTTTCCATTATTTCGAGCAAATGAAACAATCTTATGATTATTCCTGAGATTGCCGCGCTTCGCTCGCAAAGACAAAGGAAGAAAGGTTTCTTCGTCGGGTTCCTTCACATTGCTTGGGGCAGGCCTCGCAATGACAGAGTGAAGGCGGTTTTATAGTTATATTCCTGGCTTCTATGAGCTATAATTAAAGTTATACAGGAGGCTTAAAATGAAAGTTAGTACAGTAGCTCAGATGAGGGATTTAGACAGGCGCGCCACGGAGGAATTTGGCATCTCACAGGACCTTCTGATGGAGAACGCCGGGCAGGCGGTATATTTCGTCATATTGAATGAATTTGGCATAAAGGGCAAGAAATTCGTCGTTTTCTGCGGCACAGGAAATAATGGTGGGGATGGGCTGGTTGTCGCCAGGAAGATTCACTCCAACGGAGGAGAGGTAAAGGTGTTCCTTCTGGATGATAAAGCTAAATTCAAAGGAATAGCAAAAAGGAACTTCGAGATAGCATCGAAGCTGCCAATAGAGATATCCAGGATTAGTTCAACTGAGTCCATAAGAGCCGCCATTCATAAATCCGATGCTATCGTAGATGCCATATTTGGCACAGGGCTTGTCAGGGAGGTCGGCGGGGTATATAAAGATGTGATTCAAGTTATTAATGAGGGCCAGAAAACTGTATTCAGCGTCGATATTCCTTCTGGCATAAATGGCGATACTGGGGAGGTGATGGGTGCAGCGGTAGAAGCAGATTACACTGTGACCTTCGGGCTTCCCAAGATTGGAAATATGCTGTATCCGGGATATGAACACTGTAGGAAGTTGTATGTCTCGCACATTTCCTTCCCACCTTCACTTTATAATGCTGACTCCATAAAAGTGGGAATCAATAGTCCTCTTGAGCTTCCCGTGAGGGATAAGGATACACACAAGGGAGATTTCGGGGAGGTCCTGTTTATCGCCGGCGCATCGAGCTATTTCGGTGCACCCTATTTTGCCGCTTTGTCTTTTCTCAAGGCTGGAGGGGGATATTCCCGCCTGGCTGCGCCCATATCAGTTTCATCCCTCCTGTCGGAGAAAGGAAGCGAAATCGTCTTTGTTCCTCAAAAGGAAACAAGCTCAGGAAGCATAGCGCTGGAGAATAAGGACCGATTGCTTGAGCTTTCACAAAAAGTGGATATGGTGGTTATGGGGCCGGGTCTTTCCCTGGATGAGGAGACGCAGAAGCTGGTGAGGAAACTGGCGTTGGAGATTCAGAAGCCCTTGCTTATAGATGGCGACGGAATTACCGCTATCTCAAAGGATGTAGGGTTAATTAAAGGGAGAAAGTCAGAAACGATTCTCACACCTCACATGGGCGAGATGTCCAGAATTACCGGGCTGGAGACAGGTGAGGTAAACAGGAATAAGATAGGGGTCCTGCAAAAAACAGCCAGAGAGCTTAATGCCACGGTAGTCCTGAAGGGAGCTCACTCATTAATAGGTTATCCGGATGAGAGCGTTTTCGTAAATTTAAGTGGAAACCCAGGCATGGCAACGGCTGGAAGCGGCGATGTACTGGCAGGAACTATCGCTGCTATGTCTGGCCTGGGACTTACCCTCAGAGATGCCGTGAGGATGGGCGTGTTTATGCATGGATTCTCTGGAGACCTGGCTGCGGGGGATAAGGGAGAGGATGGAATGACTGCGCAGGACATAATGGACTACCTCCCTGCCAGTCTGAAGTGTTACAGGGAGGATTTCGAAGAAATAACGGAAAATTTTTATGATAGCATCTTTGTGGTGTAGGTAGGAGCACGAGGGGAAAATGAAGGCACTGGTGCTTAATAAAATCTCCCTTATCGAGGAAAAACCACTGGAGCTGGTGGATTTTCCTGACCCTGTTCCAGGAATGGGGCAGATTCGGGTCAAGGTTTCTACCTGTGGAATCTGTCATACCGAGCTGGATGAAATTGAAGGCAGGGTTCCTCCCTCAAGGTTTCCCATGATTTTAGGGCACGAGATTGTAGGCCGGGTAGATAGTCTGGGCAAGGGGGCAGCCAGGTTTAAATTGGGAGATAGGGTGGGCATCGCCTGGATAAACTGGGCCTGTGGTGAGTGCTCCTTCTGCCTTAAAGGCGAGGAAAATCTGTGTGATAAAGCCAAATGGACCGGGAAGGATGTCGATGGAGGCTATGCTCAATATACCGTGGTCCCAGAGGACTTCGCTTATCCCATTCCGGAAAGGTTTACTGATATGCAGGCAGCACCTCTTCTCTGTGCCGGTGTGGTCGGCTACCGGGCTTTAAGGCTTACCGGAATGGAGGATGGGAAGGTTCTCGGCCTTTACGGGTTTGGTGCCTCGGCGCATATAATAATCCAGGCTGCTAAATACAAATACCCCGATAGCAGGGTTTTTGTCTTCACCAGACCGGGACAGAGGGAGCATCAAGATTTAGCCCGAAAATTGGGAGCTGATTGGGTTGGAGCTACAGGGGATACGCCTCCAGAAAAGCTTGACTGCGCCATTGACTTTACCCCGGTGGGAGTGCTGGTGCGTGAAGCCTTGAAGAATTTGGAAAAGGGAGGCAGGGTTGTAATAAACGCTATACGGAAAACAACGACTATACCGGAACTGGACTATGCGGAGCATCTCTGGTATGAGAAAGAGTTGAAAAGCGTGGCTAACGTTACCAGGAGAGATGCCGAGGAGTTTCTCCCCCTGGCGGCTGAAATTCCCATTGTGCCAGAGGTTCAGGAATTCGGGTTGGAAGAGGTGAACGAAGCCCTGATACTACTCAAGCGGGGAGAAATACAGGGAGCCGCGGTTCTGAAAATGCCGGAAGATTAATAAAGGTTGGTGAGCCATGATAATCCAGATTTTACTTGCGATTGTTGTAATACTCCTGGTGGTGTTGATTTTCCTCGTTGTTAGAGGAAAGAGTGTCAAGCCAAGGGATATTGAAGATGCGGTGTCGAGCACCTGGACGAAGCTGGGTCTGGGGGAGAAGATAGGCACTTTGACTGTTCATGCCCAGGATATTCGAAGTTGTCACCGGTCTATTGAGCAGATGCTTCGGGTGCCAACGGAGCGGGCGGCGCTGGGTGAAATAAGCCTGGAAATAATTCTGTCGGACCAGCTCCCTCCAGATATGTTCGGCATCAGGAAGATGATTCTTGAGGGGAAAATTCCCGATGCGCATATCAGGTCCACTGTAGGGCTTATTTGTATAGATTCCAAATTCCCTCTGGAAAACTACAGGAGGATGATGGAGGTTGAAGATTCCAGAGAAAAGGAAGGATTCCAGAGCGACTTCCGCAAAGATGTCCGCAATCACCTGAACAAGATAGCCGAGGATTACATATGCCCGGGGGAGGGTTCGGCAGATTTTGCCTTTGCCTATATTCCATCGGAGGGGGTTTATTATTTCCTGGTAAACAGGGAATTCGAGATGCTGCGAGACTTTACCAAGAGGGGGGTTCAGGTTGTCTCACCATTAACGCTTTCCCATAAAATCGAGCTAATAAAGGCTGGCGTCCATGCTAAGAAGCTCTCGGAAGAGGCGGAGAATGTGAGAAATGACCTTAATGCCATCTCTCAAAGATTTAGCGATATCGATGAGTTGTGGCGAGTACTTTACAGCACACATCTGAGAAATGCGGAAGAAAGGGCAGAGGAACTGGATAGAGCTTATAAGAAACTGAGAGATGAATTTGACCGGGTTTCGAGGATGTCAAAGGACTAGCAAAGTCAAAATGAGGTGAGAATGGCGGGAAGGTTAATGGTTCAGGGGTTTACGGTATTTGTGGGGAAACATTGTGAAACCACTGCCACCTCCCAGACACAGGCTGCTGAAGATTGGATGCCCCTCACGTATTGGCAGCCAGGGGTCTGGCATTGAGGAGAGCATTTGGGAGTGCTACCAGAACATCATCCGCTAGGTGCCTTGTCATTTTATGCAGAGGTATTCTATAATAAAGCTCACCCTAGACTAAGCTTGGTTACTAATGTGTTTAATAAAGGAGTAAATGCGTGATTGGACAAGTACAAAAGCCTATTGAGGAGATTCT
>CAZCKW010000053.1:0-7463 GCA_964499375.1 uncultured Dehalococcoidales bacterium | reverse complement strand
GATATTGATAGTTACCACAAAGCGCAGCTGGGTAAATATCACCTGTTAGAACTGAAGGAGAGAATTATACCTCACACCCCCTCCCGTACAGAGGATGGTGACGTATTGGCTTGCCGTCCTTCCTATAGCTACTCCTCTCTGCCTGAAGTAAGCATCGTAGATTTGAGGGAGGAACTTAAAGCTGGAAATACTTGCTTGTTTAGCCGGGTCCTGTTGTCTGCTATGAGAGGAACTCTAGCACGGTGTGAGCAGGTGATTCTTTTTCTCAATCGTCGGGGTACAGCCACTTTTATTCAGTGCCGTGATTGTGGATTTGTCTTTCGTTGCCCGCGCTGCTCTGTAGCTCTTACTTACCATTCAGAGGAGAAAAGACTTATCTGTCATCGGTGCCACTATGCCATTCCAGTGCCTCAAGTCTGCCCTCAGTGTTTCAGTCATCGTCTTAAGTTCCTGGGCATTGGCACTCAGAGGATAGCTGATGAACTAAGGCGCCTCTTCCCGGAAGCAAGACTGCTTCGCTGGGACAGGGACGCAACAACCAGGAAATACGCTCACGAGAAGTTGTTAACCAGTTTCCGTGACCATAAGGCGGATGTGCTTATTGGGACCCAGATGATAGCTAAAGGGTTGGATTTGCCTCAGGTGACCCTGGCCGGGATAATAAGCGCCGATACCGGGCTCGCTCTTCCTGATTTCCGTGCCGGCGAACGAACCTTTCAGCTTCTGTGCCAGGTGGCAGGGAGGGCAGGGCGTGGACCTAAAGCAGGAAAGGTTATCATCCAGACTTACTCTCCTGAGAACTATGTTATTCAAGCTGCTGCCGGACATGACTATGTGGGTTTTTATAATCAGGAGATAAAATTTCGACGCCTGTATGATTATCCTCCTTTCAGTCACTTCATACGCCTGGTTTACACCCATACCAATGAGGAATTGTGCCGTCGTGGAGCGGAGAGGATGAGCCACACCATATTTGCTGAAAAAGAGAGCAAGGATATTGATAACTTGAGTCTAATCGGCCCGGCACCTGCATTTGCTTCCAGGGTCAGGGGGAGATATCGCTGGCAGCTAATCCTTAGAGGTCGTGACCCTTCTCAGGTTTTATCACATATAACCCTGCCAGCAGGCTGGACTGTGGATGTTGACCCGGTAGGCATAGTCTAGTTTTATAGCGCAAGGCAGCAGAGTGTATAACTCTAACTTTTAGATTGCTGAGCAGCCAAGCTGCGGTATTTGCTTTTTTAGCAGAGGGTTGGTTAAATGTATTGTAGACTAAATGGTAGGTTTCAAATTTTAGGGAATTGTTTGTGTAGCGCAAAAGGAAATCAAGAATGGAATCAACAGAAGCATCCACAATGGTAAAGACACTGCAGCTTGCAATCCAGTTGGAAATGGATGGTAAGAAGTTCTATCAACAGGCTAGTCAGAAAAGTGGTAATAAGCTAGCCAAGGACCTGTTCAAAACATTAGCTATTGAAGAGGATAGTCACCGTAAGAAATTCGAGGAGATATATGAAGCACTGAAGGGAAGTCAGGATTGGCCTGATGTGAAACCGTTATCTGGGAAAGGGAAAAGGATTGAGTCAATATTTACAGAAGCAATTAAGGAATTGGGCAATAAGATTGAAGTAGCGGCATCTGAAGTGGATGCCATTAAGGCATCAATGGATATGGAGATTAAAACTTACGAGTTCTATCGTTCCCGAAGCGAACAAAGTACCGTTCCTCTTGAGAAGCAGTTCTATCAAGCCATAGCCGCCGAAGAGCGAGGACATCATCTTGTCCTTCTTGATGCATATGAATATCTTACTGATCCAGCGGGTTGGTTTGTAAGGACAGAGCATACTTTGCTGGATGGCGCTTAAATAGGGCATGGAAGGGGAAGTGAAATTAGAGAGGTTAGCTTTATTTGAGATGAGTAAGTATTATTCACAATAACCAGGAGTATGGAGATGGACTTAAAGGCATTACGTCAAATAACTTGTGGTCTATATGTGATAACCTCAATCAAAGAAGGTAAGTTCAACGGGCAAATCGCCAATACAGTATTTCAAGTTACTTCTGAACCGACTGCAATTGCGGTGAGCATAAACAAACAGAACCCCACCTACAGTTTTATTCGTGACAGCCACGTATACACCGTCTCAGTTTTATTCCGGGATGCGCCTTTGAGTTTTATTGGTAACTTTGGTTTTAAGTCTGGGAGGGACATCGACAAATTTGCTACGTTGACTTATGAACTGGGCAAGAATGGCGCGCCCATAGTTATGGAGCATACCTTGAGCTACATGGAAGCAGAAGGCTGCCCCCACAGCCTGGAGAGTATAAAAAGGAGGGTAGGAAAATGGACAAATATGAATGCTTAGTGTGCGGCTATATTTATGACCCTGATAATGGTGACCCCGACGGTGATATAGAGCCTGGAACCCCATTTGAAGAGATACCAGATGATTGGGTATGTCCCGTATGTGGGGTCTCGAAGAGCGAGTTTGAAGGAATAGTAGAATGATTGAGGCGAAACGTGATAGAAAATTTAAGCAAGTAGCTATTGGAAGGAATATTAGTAGCAATACCTGTGGAACTTGCATTCGTTGATGAAAATGATTTGGTTAGGTTCTGGAATAAACATGAAACGAGGATATTTAAGCGACCAGTTTCTGTGATTGGAAAGTCAGTTAAGGATTGTCACCCAAAGCATAGTGTTGATAAAGTAATCCGAATATTGTCTGGTTTCAAGAAGGGAGTGAGAGATTCAGCGGAATTCTGGATAAATCTGGGCGAGAAGAAAGTCTACATCAGATATTTTACTGTGCGGGATAAATCAGGCAGGTATATGGGTACATTGGAAGCTACTCAGGATGTCACGGATGTAAAGCAGATTGAGGGAGAAAAGGGACTGTAGCAGTATCAGTAAAGAAGGTGAAGCTAATAAATAATGTTCACTGGAAATATTAGTGATTGAGGAGTAACATTATTTTGCTATTAGATAGGACCTATCACTGATTATTTATGGTAGCCGGGACATTCGGTGAATAAAAGAAGCTTAATGGGCGATACTCTATGTACGGAGATGGAGTAGATGTACAAAAAAATATTGGTACCATTGGATGGTTCTGAATTAGCGGAGCGCGCTCTGGTCGACCTCAAGATAATAGCCAGCGCAGGCTATGCCCCGGAAATAACTTTGCTAATGGTGGTAAAAGCTGCTTTCCAGGGTATACCGGTATATTACCAGGAAATGAGGGGAGAGAGTCCGGGTAGCAGGGCAGAGGCGGAGGTCAGGGCGTATGCTGAGAATTACCTTCAAAAAGTAGCGGATAGTTTGAAGGCGGAGGGCATATCTGCTCAAATGGCGGTAGTACACGGTGATCCGGCCAAGGAGATAATTAACTATTCTGAGAACAACCAGATGGATTTAATAATTATCAGCAGCTTCGGCAGTTCAGGGGCTTCACAGTGGGCTCTGGGCAAAGTAACCGATAGAGTGGTACACTATTCTCGTGTTCCTGTATTGGTAGTAAGGCCGGCCTAGATTTTTAGATTAACATGTCAGTCGTTAAGATTTGCACTTTACCTGACCCCGTCCTGAGACAAAAAGCTAAGAAAGTAGCTAATATCGATGGCTCAGTTCGCAAGCTGGTCGATGACATGATTGATACCATGCGGGCTGTCTCGGGTGTTGGATTGGCTGCTCCACAGATAGGTGTGTCTCTACGTATAGCGGTTATTGAAATGCCGGGGGAAGAGGTTATCACCTTAATCAACCCCCAAATAATAAAGAAGCAAGGCGAGCGTATGATTGAGGAGGCTTGTTTATCTGTGCCTGGTTACCAGGGAGAGGTTAAGCGGGCAGTAACGACCAAGGTCAAGGCTCAGGACCGACAGGGTAGAGAATTTCGAATCAAGGGTGAGGGGCTAATGGCACAGGCTTTAGAGCATGAGATAGACCACCTTAATGGCATTCTGTATATTGATCACGTAGAGAATGAGGAAAATCTGTGGGAACTCACACAGCGGCTATAATCGGGAAACCTGACGTTTTCATTTTCTGCAGATGATATAATTGCCTTCTTATCTTTGTCTTTAATTTATTTATCAACTATTATTAAAATAGTTGATAAATTTATTCAACTTTGTTAAAATAATTTCGTGAATAAAACCAGGGAATATGCGCATGGCAGGTAAAGATTACTATAAGGTTCTGGGTATAGGCAAAAAAGCCACGCAAAAGGAAATAAAGCAGGCTTATCGTCGTTTGGCCCGTAAATATCACCCTGACCTCAATCCTGGCGATAAGTCGGCCGAAAATAAGTTCAAGGAGATAAATGAGGCCCATGAGGTGCTTTCCGACACTGGGAAGCGCCAGAAATATGATCGCTTTGGCGACCAGTGGCAATATGCTGAGCAGTTCGCAGGGGCAGGACAGGGGGGCGTTAGAAGGGACTTCAAAAGAGGTGGGAGCACATATGAATTTAGCGATTTAGGCGGCATTTTCGGTGATTTGTTTGGCGACTTTGATACCGGTTCCAGGGCGGGACGTCATCCCGGACGTGGTCAGGATATATCTTCCCCTGTCGAGGTTACACTGGAGGAGGCTTACATAGGGCGGAAACGTACCATACAACTTCAGGAGGAAAAGTTTTGTGATGCTTGCGGTGGCACCGGCAGGGTAGGCAACAGGGTATGCACTATCTGCAATGGATCGGGCAGAACGGTTGACCTGAAGCGTCTTGAAGTGAAGATACCACCTGGTGTCAGGGATGGTTCAAAGATACGGATAGCAGGTCAGGGTGGGGTCAGCCGTACAGGTGGGGAAAGGGGAGACCTCTATCTGGTGGTTAAGCTTTTGCCTCATCGTATTTTTGAGCGTAAAGGAGATGACCTTTATGCCGAGATACCTGTATCTTTGGTCACTGCCATGCTTGGTGGTGAAGTACAGGTGCCCAGCCTGGATGGCAACTTATCTCTCAAGATACCTGCCGAAACTCAGAATGGTAAAATATTTCGTTTGACGGGGAAAGGCATGCCTCAACTGGGCAAATCGGACCATGGCACTATGTTTGCCAGGGCGAAGGTTGTTTTGCCCACAAATCTAACTGAGGAAGAGAGGAAACTTTTTAAACGGTTACGGTCACTCAGGCCTGTATGAATGGAGGTAATGATATGGCTTCAAGTTCGGAACCTCGATATGTTATAAGTATTGCCGCCAGGATGATAGGTGTGGAATGCCATACCTTGCGCTATTACGAGAGACTGGGATTGGTGCAGCCCTGCCGTTCGAATGGAAATATACGCATCTATTCCCAGGAGGATATTGACCAGTTACATTATATCAAGACGCTGATGGGTGATCTGGGGGTCAATTTAGCCGGGGTTGAGGTTGCCCTGCGTCTGATGCAAAGGATGAAGGAGATGCAACATCAACTTGATGGGATGGAACAGAGGGCGCAACGGCTTATGGGTATCGAAAGAAGTGAAGAATCTGATATAGAATGGAGGGAGGAATAGAGATATGACGCCTGAGAAATTTACTGAACAAGCACAGGGGGTTCTGGAGGCATCGCAGGAAATAGTTCGCCGCTATCACCACAACCAGTGGGATGTGGAGCATATATTACTGGCTTTGCTGGAGCAACAGGGTGGAGTTACTCAGGATATATTGCGAGAAATGGGTGTGGATGTTGAAGCGATAAAAAAACGGGTAGAGGCAACGCTTGGTAATTTTCCTGCTGTAGCTTACGAAACGACGCAGATTTATGCTACTCCGCGAGTGCCCGGCATTATGCAGAATGCCAGACAGGAGGCTGATAGGCTCAAGGATGAGTTTATCAGCACCGAGCATTTGTTTATTGCTATTGCTGGCGAAGCTAGAGGTGAATCAGCCACAATTCTGGCTGAGTTTGGAGTCACCCAGGAAAAAATATACCAGGCTCTGCGTAAAATCCGTGGTGCTCATCGAGTTACCGACCAGCATGCGGAAAGCAAGTATCGGTCCCTGGAGAAGTATGGGCATGATCTCACTGAGATGGCAAAGGCTGGGAAATTGGACCCGGTGATTGGCAGGGAGGAGGAGATCAAGCGTGTAATACAGATACTCTCACGGCGCACCAAGAATAATCCTGTACTCATTGGTGATGCAGGTGTGGGTAAGACAGCTATTGCTGAAGGTTTAGCTCAGAAGATTGCATCCGAGGATGCCCCCGATTCCCTCAGGGGAAAGAGGGTAATCGCGCTGGATATGGGTTCATTAGTGGCGGGAAGCAAATTCCGGGGAGAGTTTGAGGAGAGGTTGAAAGCCGTCCTGGATGAGGTCCGTCAGGCAACTGGAGAGGTTATTTTGTTCATCGATGAGCTTCAAACTGTGGTGGGTGCCGGGGCTGCTGAGGGGGCAATTGATGCCAGTAATATGTTGAAGCCGGCTCTGGCTCGTGGTGAACTTCAGTGTATTGGAGCCACCACGATTGATGAATATCGCAAGCACATTGAGAAGGATGCGGCACTGGCAAGGCGATTCCTACCTGTATTCGTTGGTGAGCCCAGCGTGGAAACTACTGTGGAAATGCTCAGAGGGCTTCGCCCCAGATATGAAGCCCATCATAAGATAAAGATAGATGATTCGGCACTGGTGGCTGCCGCCAAGCTGAGCCAGCGTTATATTTCGGATAGATTCCTGCCCGATAAGGCGGTTGACCTGATTGATGAAGCAGCCAGCAAGCTGCGTATTGAAATGGGAAGCGCTCCGGAGGAAGTCAAGAAGCTGGATAGGGAGATGAAGCATCTGAGTGATGAAGAGGAAGCTGCTTCGCAACGGCAAGATTACCAGAAGGCAGCCGAGCTAAAAGCAGAAAGGATGCGGCTGGAGTCACAATATAATGATGCCAGGCTGAGGTGGCAGCAGGACAAGAAAATTGATGGTAAAGTGGACCAGGAAAATGTAGCCCAGCTTGTTTCCCAGTGGACCGGTATACCCAGCTCCCGAATGCTTGAAGGTGAAGGTGACAGGTTGGTTCATATGGAGGAGAGGATTCACCAGAGAGTAATAAATCAGGTAGAGGCGGTAACCGCCATCTCTGACGCTATCCGGCGAGGACGGGCTGGACTCAAGGACCCCAAGCGTCCCATAGGAAGCTTTATCTTTCTTGGTCCCACCGGCGTGGGCAAGACGGAGCTGGCTCGAGCTTTGGCCCAGTTTCTGTTCGATGATGAAGAGGCTATGGTCAGGTTGGACATGTCGGAATATATGGAGAAGCATACTGTATCTCGCCTTATTGGTGCACCGCCTGGCTATGTAGGGTATGAAGAGGGAGGGCAGTTAACCGAAGCTGTGAGACGGCGTCCTTATCGGGTTATCCTGTTCGATGAGGTGGAGAAAGCACATCCTGATGTGTTCAACATACTGTTGCAGCTACTGGAAGATGGCAGGCTTACCGATGGACATGGCAAGACTGTGGATTTCAAGAATG
>CAZCKW010000052.1:0-7519 GCA_964499375.1 uncultured Dehalococcoidales bacterium | reverse complement strand
GATTCTTCAAGCAACCTTCGGCTCTCCCAATAGATAATTCTAATTGTTTAGCATATCCAGAAAATTCTTGACCTAAGGTCACTGGCGTCGCATCCTGAAGATGCGTTCTACCTATTTTCACGATATCCTGGAACTCTTCTGATTTAGCATCGATTGCCTTTTTGAAATGCTTCAAGGCAGGAAGTAATTTATTGTATATTTGCTCAGCTGCAGAAATATGCATGGCTGCCGGGATTACGTCATTAGATGATTGAGACTTATTTACGTGGTCGTTTGGGTGGACAGGCTTCTTGCTACCTGGAGTGCCACCCAGCATCTCTATTGCTCGGTTGGAGATAACCTCATTGGCATTCATGTTTGTTTGCGTGCCACTTCCTGTTTGCCAGACGACCAAAGGGAAATGGTCGTCTAATTTGCCCTGAATTACCTCATCGGCTGCCTTTATGATAGCTGCGCCTAAATCCTTGTCGAGAACACCTAGCTCAACATTTGCCATGGCAGATGCCTGTTTAACGATAGCCAGGGCTCTTATGAATTCCCGAGGAAACCGTTCTCCTCCTATTTTGAAATTTTGCAAAGAACGTTGGGTTTGTGCTCCCCAATATTTATCATCCTGCACTTCAATCTTTCCCATCGAGTCTGATTCAATTCTTACTGTCATGATTTTCTCCTTTCAATTTATTTAAAGCAGATTTTAAATATATCTCTACTTTTCGTGTGTTTTCCGGGTAATTTTTATTCGAATAGCTTTCCTTATATCTAACGTAAAACTTGTCATCTCCCCAGCTTCGCAAATTCAAACCTTTTATCGGAACCATTGATTTTTAAGTATCGTTGCTTTCTCGGCGATATCTTTGAAGATGCTTCTTTCTTTAGAATCCATACCCACGACAAGAGGGCCCCACTCATTTACTTCCATCACCCAAATCGCCTCTGGCACACCAAGCTCCTCAAGCCAGTGAACGCGCAATACTTTCTTGACTGCTTTGGAATGTACCACTCCGCACCCGGGCGCAGCAAGTAGATATACACCGCCGTACTTGTGCAGAGATTGAATAGTATCTTCTCCCATGCCACCTTTCCCCACAATAGCCCTTACGCCAAGTTGACCCACCATGCTAGCATAAGGCTCCATCCTTGTGCTAGTTGTCGGTCCTATAACCCAAATCTTCCATTCATTATTAACTTGTTTCACTACAGGGCCAGCGTGAAAGATAACACCACCATTAAAATCCTCTGGCAAGCTTTTTTTACTGCTTAAAAGTTCCTTTATCTTAAGGTGGGCCATATCCCTGGCAGTGCATACTACACCGGTAATATAAACGATGTCACCCACATCTAAATTCAGTACCTGTTCCTTTTGTATGGGTGTGTTAAGGGTCACCTCTTTCATTGCTCATACTCCTCGTCGAAAAGATATTCTATTTTCCCATCGGGATAAATCCTGATGCCTGACCTCCTGGCAACCCAGCAATGGAAATCCACTGCTACCGGGCAAATAGCAGTGTGGGTATGGCTCATCCCTATTTTCACTGCCAAAGCCGTAGTATTACCACCAATGCCACCAGGTCCTATGCCTAATTGGTTGATCTTATCCAGTAACTCCTCTTCCATCGCGGCGAGGTCGGGGTCGGGGTTACGGTCTGTCCATTTTCTGGTGCTTACCGCACGTCGGCTTAACTTGGCGGCTACATCCATCTGTCCACCAATTCCAATCCCTATGGAAAATGGAGGGCATGGTTTCCCTCCTGCTTTAATTACGGTATCTATGACGAATTCCTTTATGCCCTTTGCATTTTCACCTATCTGGGCAGGAGTGAATATTTTCATGGCATTGCCAAGCTCAGCGCCGCAGCCTTTGAAGCTGATCAGGACCTCTACAAAATCTAGTGTGGCATCGTACTCCAACTCTATATTGGGTACCCCTATACCGGAATTGTCACCGGTATTTTTCCGAGTAAGGGGGTGCACCATGCTGGGTCTTAAAAACCCCTCTTTTGTGGATTCTGATATTGCTTGTTTTAGCACATCTATCAGCTCACCGATATTGGCGCATCGCCCATACCTGATATAAGCTGTGGGATAACCAGGGGACTGGCAGACTGGTTTTCTTTCTTTTTCCGCCATTTCTACATTCTCAAGCAACGTTTTTATCATTTGCTTGGCGCTATCGGTGGTTTCCTCGGTATAAGCCTTTCTCAATAAATACTTTGCATCAGGAGATATGGTTATACAAACTCTATCCTTCAGGAAAGACAAAACCTGATCCTTTAAAAATTGCTTGTCGAATGTCCCATCGTCAGCCAGGATTGACATATAGTGTTTCCTCCTTGTTTATTTTAATCGGTTACTGCCTCGGCAATAAATCCGCCTTTTACTAAGGCGTCGACCTGACCCTGAGCGCTGGCTATCATGGTTTCGGCCTTTCTACGAAGTTCGTCTGCGCTGACTTTCAGTTTAGCTATGCCCTGTTCCTGAGCTTTCATTCCCACAGCTACAGCCTCCTCGACAAAAGCCCCTTTCTCATCCATTCTTGGCACAATGTCATCTTCATTTATGCCTCTCTTTTCAGCATATTCCGCTAGCGATCTGGCAGCAGTAAGGCACATCTCATCGGTAATGGTGGTTGCCTGTACATCGAGAACGCCACGAAAGATGGCGGGGAAGCCCAAGGAGTTATTTACCTGATTAGGGAAATCTGATCGACCGGTAGCTACAATTTTAGCTCCTGCCTCTTTGGCTTCCCAGGGCCAAATCTCAGGGATGGGATTAGCCATAGCAAACACAATGGCGTCTTTTGCCATTCCTTTTACCCATTCTGGTTTCACGATTCCCGGGCCAGGACGTGTAAATGAAATCATGACATCTGCTCCCTTTAATGCTTCTGGTATACCTCCCTTTGTTTTATCAGCGTTTGTTTTACTTAGCATCTCTCCGCGATAAGGGAAAAGCTTCTCAAGGTCTAAGTCGTTGGTTAGGACGGTAGACTCAGAATTAACTAAATCTACAACCCTTATGTTTCCCGCGGGTACGCCCGCCTTGATAAGAATTCTGATAACCGTAGCACCGGCACTTCCTATGCCGAGTTGTGCAATTGTTACTTTGTCTAATGTTTTCCCGGTAAGTTTTAAAGCATTAAGAATCCCTGCTAGCACAACTGCGGATGTTCCCTGCGCATCATCATGCCATACGGGTATCGTTGCTTTCTCTCTTAGCTGGTTCAAAATGTAGAAGCACTTGGGGCTGGAAATGTCTTCCAGGTTGATGCCGGCAAATGATGGTTCAAGCCATTTAACTGCCTGTATAATCTCATCGGGGTTCTTGGTGCCAAGACAAATGGGGACGGCATCCACCCCGCCGAGATATTTAAATAACAACGCTTTCCCTTCCATTACCGGATAGCCAGCCTTGGGACCGATATCGCCCAGCCCGAGGACGCGGGTGCAATCGGAAACCACAGCTACAGTATTCCCGCGGTTGGTAAGCTCATTTATTCTCGATTCGTCAGCCTGTATTGCTCTACAGGGTTCAGCGACGCCAGGGGTGTAGTAGATGGCAAAATCGCCAAGATTACGCACCTGGCACTTAAGCATTGTTTGCATCTTACCCCGATAATCTGCGTGCAGTTTCATGGCATCCTTTGCTGGCTTTTTTGCCTTAGCTAGGAGTTCCTCTTTGGTTACTTCTTGTGACATAGTTCCCCCTTCTTTTTCAAATTTCAGTTTTTTGTCAGCACTGTCTCAGCGTTTAAAATAGCAGGGCTGCTAGTAATGTGAAGAAAGACTTAACCTTGATTTACCACTTCAACCTAATCATAATTGATTACCACTTTAATGGTGCGTGGCTTGGCTGGTATAGGGAGAATTATATATGCTAATACACAACAAATGCAAATTTTAGTTCCTTAGTGTTGTGTGGCCGTATTCTATGTTTATTCTTGGGACTGATAGCTGCTTCAGCAGAACTGAGTACAGATTTCAGCAAGCCTACTTTCTGAGATATGTTTGCTGGTAACAGTCTATTCTAATTATAAAATGAGCCTGAACTTTTAAAAGGTTAGACTAAGATGATAAGATGATGGGCGTTTTGAAATTGCAGTTAATCGCCATGGACGGTCCGGTAGCGGTAGGCAAGAGCAGTGTTGGTCGCCAATTAGCTGGTAGGCTGGGTTTCACTTTTCTTGATACTGGATTCCTGTATCGAGCATTTACCTGGAAGGTCCTTAGCGCGGGTGTTTCTCCCGATGATGGTAACGAACTCTCTCAGCTAGCAAGTATAACCAGGTTTGATTTCGTTTCTTCTCAGAAGGGATGTCTGTCGGTTCTCATTGATGGACAGGATGCTTCCTCTGAGGTGCTTTGCCCTGAGGTCGAAGAGAATGTGGCATTGGTGTCAAAGGTGGCTGGGGTTCGAAAGGTGATGGTATCGGAGCAGAGAAGATTGGCTCTGGGTGGTAGGGTGATAATGGCTGGAAGAGATATTGGCACAGTGGTTTTACCCTGGGCAGAACTGAAAATTTTCCTGATTGCTTCTATCGTGGAGAGGGCTAATCGACGATACAAAGAATTGCTGGAGCGAGGAGTTAAAGTTGATTACGATAGTACCCTTAGTGATCTCAAGAGGCGGGATGACGTTGATATCCACAGGGTCGTATCGCCTCTTAAGCCTGCTGAAGACGCAGTCATTATCAATACAGAAAGTCTTAGTCTGGAGCAAGTGGTGGATAGAATATATAATTTAGTTGTTGAGCTCAATTGTTAAGGATGCTTTGCCTTTGGTCGGAATAGAGTTTCGAGAGGGGGAGTAGGTGACTATATCACAGAAGATTGTTTTAACCCTCATTAAATCTCTCTGCAAGGTTTTCCTTTCCTGGGAAGTTAACGGAAGGGAGAATATACCCTTAGCTGGTCCACTTATAGTAGTGGCAAATCACGTTAATTTTGTTGATGCCATATTAATACCGGTTGTCTTTCCCAGGTGGATAAATTTTATGGCCAAGCGGGAACTTTTCCGTAATCCATTTCTGAGGATTATTGTCCGTTGGGCACAAGCTGTTTCAGTACGCCGTCAAGGTGCGCGTCAGGAAAAACAGGAAGTAATTAAGCAAGCAAGGGACATATTAGACGCAGGATTGGTCCTGGGTATGTTTCCCGAAGGGAAGAGAAACCGCGATGGTAAACTTCTAACCGGGAAAACTGGTACTGCTGTAATTGCTTCACAGGCGGCTGTTGCTTTGCTTCCTATCGGCATCAGTGGCACAGAGAAACTACAGGGAATAAGTGGGTTATGGAAGCGTCCAGGCATAGTTATAAATATTGGCCAACCTTTTAACCTGCCTTCTTACGATGGCAGGTTAACCAAACCGCAAAGGAGGTTGTTAACTGACCTGGTTATGAGCAAGATTGCTGCTCTTCTACCTCCGGAAAATCGAGGGGTTTATGGAAATTGAGAAAGCTCGTGACCTGGGCTTGTGCTTTGGTGTGAGGCGAGCTATAAAGATGTTAAAGGAAGCAGCGGGTAGATATGGCTACATAGAAACTTTGGGTCCGGTGGCACATAATCAGCAATTGGTGGAGGGGTTGGTTAAGTTGGGGATAAAGCCGGTAGGGGAATTGGAACAAGTCCAGGGTAAAATGCTGGCTGTAACCACTCATGGAGTGAGCCCCACGGTATTATCACAGATTGAAGCCCGGCATATTCATATTATTGATACCACCTGTCCCATAGTTCGTCAGGCGCAGAATGCAGCCAGAGTGTTAGCAGAGTCTGGGTTTGATGTCATCATCTTTGGGGAGGCAGGGCACTCTGAGGTTGAAGGATTACTGGGTTGGGCAGGAGTGAAAGGTATTGCTGCTCTCGATGCAGAGCAGGTTGTAGCGCGCACTTCATCATTGCGGGCTGAGGTTCCAAGTTCAGTTCAGGAGGAGAGTGTTAATCTCGATAGCCTGGGTATAATCTCCCAGACTACTCAGAGTGGAGCTGCTTTTTCCCAATTCACAGCGCAGCTTATAGCAGCGTTAGGCGTGGAGCATCCGATGAATCTTGCTCAGGGTGATTTTTATGATGAGGGAGGAAGACAATTTCCCCAGGAAATTCGTATCATCAATACTTTATGCCAGGCAACACAAAGACGAAGGGAAGCTGCCATAGAATTGGCTGAAAGAAGTCAGCTTATGGTAGTGGTTGGAGGACACAATAGCGCCAATACCAGGCACCTCGCTGAAGCATGTTCCTCTATAGTGGAAACCCATCTGGTGGAAGGGGCTGGTGAGCTAAATTATTCCTGGCTTGTAGATAAACACCATATTGGCATTACTGCCGGAGCCTCTACTCCAGATGAGGCAATAGATGAAGTAATAGCTGGGTTAAAGTTGCTGGCGAAGGAAAGTGAATAATCGTCTTTTAGCCCAGTTGGTCGTTTAACTTCCTGCCACCGATAAGATGGAGGTGGAGATGAGGTACCACCTGTCCTCCTTCAGGGCCATAATTGATTACCAGGCGATATCCCCTTTGAGCTAGCCCTTCTTTCTCGGCCAGATTCCTGGCCAGGATTATCATGCGTCCTATAAGTCCTTGTTGTTGCTCGGTAAGTTCTGCCACAGAGGCGATATGAATTCTGGGTATGATGAGTATATGCTGGGGTGCCTGGGGATTAATATCCCTGAAAGCCAGGAATTCCTCATCCTGGTACACGATGTCGCTGGGTATCTCACCAGCAGCAATGCGACAAAAAAGACATTCTTCTACCATGCTTGCTCCTTAGTGAATTTTACCCTGTCATATTTTTTACTGCAATGTCTGTCAGGGATAAATATACAATTACGCAAAAAATGATGGATATGTAGTGAGGACATATAGGTGAATCAATATGCTTGGTAGGGCTGTATTTGCTAGTTTAACCTGCAAACCGGGAATGCCAGAATCAGAGAGGGCAAGACAGCAGGATTCGAGCATCAACTACCACGTAGCCCCTGTTTCGCTCCAGAACTTTTACTGGATTAAGGTCCAGCTCTGCTATTTGGGGAAAATCTTCCACCATAGCTGAGACCCTTAGCAGAAGATCTTCAAGAGCTTCTATGTCACAGGGCTTCGCCCCTCGCCAGCCTTCAAAAAGCTGATAAGCCTTGACCGAGCGAACCATTTCTCTGGCATCAACGTCAGTTAGCGGGTGAATGCGAAGAACGATGTCTTTAAACAGCTCGGTATAAATTCCACCCATACCGAACAGGATTAAAGGACCAAGAGAAGGGTCTTGTATTACGCCAGCAATCACCTCGATTTCGCCTGATATCATTTCTTGGATAGTTACACCTTGCATCTCGCCTTCTCTCCCGATTCTGGCAAGGTGATCCTTAATCTGGATAAAGACACGCTCCACTTCTTTTTGTGAGGGCAAATTAAGAATTACCCCGCCTACCTCCGTCTTATGGGCTATTGTGTTGGAGAGAAGCTTTACGGCAACAGGAAATCCAATTTCTTTAGCTGCTTTTTTCGCCTCTTCGGCAGTCGTAGCTGTTTT
>CAZCKW010000051.1:0-7905 GCA_964499375.1 uncultured Dehalococcoidales bacterium | reverse complement strand
TTCTTCCCCCATGAGCGGAATGACAGTAGTCTGAAGAGGAGCCATGCCTACTTTATTTTCTACACCCACAACATCAAAACCCCAATCTTTTAGTACTGGAGGGAATAATGCATAATAACCATTGCCATCGGGATCATTCGTAATGAACATAACCATCACCTTATTGGTCTTGTCAGCAACCTGATCTAAACCACCTTTATGCTACCCTTATTATAGCCCATCTATCCTTTTGCTCGGACAGGCTACCAGTGCTGATAAACGAGGATTTGGGGGACTGCGCTGCCCCGCTCACACGGTCTATGGCTACCGCAGGGCTTAGAGATGGAGATTGCCAACCAGATGCCGTTGATATATTATTGGAAACAAGAGCAATAAGGATCAGGATGCCGCATTGTGAATTGAAATATAAAATCCCAATTCGATCTGCCAGGTGGATAAATTTTGGCACGTGGATTATTATAAAGCCAGAGAAAGAAGGGAGAAAACTAAAATATTATGGAAAGATTATTTGAGCCGATAAAAATAGGCAGTCTCACAGTTAAAAATAGGATTGAAGCTGCACCTGCACACCCTGCCCTGGCCACGGCCGACGGACTTATTACGAGGGAGCTGATCGACTATTACAAGGCAAAGGCCAGGGGTGGAGCCGGGATTGTTACCGTGGGTGAGAGCGTTGTAGACCGGGAGTATGCCGTTACCCATGGCGGTCAGTTGATTCTGGACAACGACAATATAATTCCATCTTTATACCAATTGTCGGAGGCTATCAAGAGATATGGCGCTAAGGCATCCATCGAACTCAATCACGGCGGCAGGCAAACGATCCCCTCCCTTATTGGCGGCCGTATGCCTATTGCTCCTTCACCTCTACCGAGCCATTTTCATGAAATGCTGGCCGGTCACCCGATTACCGTCCAGGAGATGGACAGGGATATGATTGAATCTGTTACTGAAAACTTCGCTGCCGCAGCTTTCCGCCTGCGTTGGGCAGAATTCGACATGATACTTTTACATGGCGGCCATGGATGGCTCCTGGCTCAGTTTCTATCGCCATACAGCAATAAAAGAACAGACGAATATGGCGGCAGCCTGGAAAACAGGGCGAGATTTCCCCTTCAGGTAATAAGACGCATAAGGGAAAAGGTAGGGCCAGACTTTGCCATAGAATACCGGATGAGTGCTAACGAACTCGTGCCGGGAGGGCTTACCACAGAAGAAGCGGTAGAATTCGCCCGGATGATAGAGCATGAAGTGGACTGTATCCAAGTTTCGGTAGGGCTGTTCGGTGAACCGTCCACAATCCCTTACTTTCATCCGCCTACATACCTTCCCTATGCCGGGAATGTTAAGTATGCGGCAAGAATCAAGCAGGCTGTGAGCATTCCGGTAACCGCTTTAGGAGGCATTATGGATCCGGAAACAGCCGAGCAGATATTAAAGGATGGTAAAGCTGATCTGGTGGCTATGGCCCGCGCACTTATTGCCGATCCGGCCTTTCCGTCTAAAGCATACCGCCATAGAAATGATGAAATTATACCCTGTTTACGGTGTAACGAATGTTTAGGGAAGGTAGCCGTTTTCTTACCCCTACGTTGTGCAGCCAACCCGGTAACGGGAAGGGAGACGGAATTCCCATCTTTACAGACCGCTGAGAACAAAAAAAGAGTTCTTGTGGTGGGGGGTGGGCCTGCCGGGCTTGAGGCGGCCGGCGTTGCAGCTTCGAGGGGACACAATGTTACTCTTTTAGAGAAAGGCGAAAAGCTCGGCGGTAATATCGCGGTGGCGTCCATGCCTCCTTTCAAGGAGGATATGAGAAGGTTTTTGAATTATCTGGTGAGGTGGGTGGAAGGACTTCCGGTGGAGGTCAAGCTGGCAACCGAGGCCACGCCAGAGCTTGTAAGGGAGCTAGGTCCTGATGCTATTATACTGGCGGTTGGCGCGGAGCCCCTGATTCCCGACATGCCGGGAGTGGACAGACCCAACGTGATTTGGGCCGGTGATGTGCTCACAAGTGGGGGTGGTGGTGTAGGAGAGCGGATCGTTGTGGCGGGAGGTGGGCTCGTGGGCTGCGAGACGGCACTGTTTTTAGCGCAGCAGGGCAAGAAGGTCGTTGTTGTGGAGATGATGGATGAGGCAGCGACGGACCTTAACATGATAAGCAGGACACTGCTTCTTGAACTGCTTGAAAAACACGGCGTAGAGATTAAAACCGGGGTGAAGGTAGAAGAAATTCTTGAAGATGGCGCACTGGTTGTGGATAAATTTTTGAACCGCGTGAAAATAGAGGCGCACTCAATCGTGCTGGCCCTCGGTTTTCGATCACGGATGGATGTGGTAAAGTCTCTGGAAAAACTAGCCCCGGAGGTGTATACCATCGGAGATTGTGTAACCCCTCGCAAACTGATAAACGCCATCCATGAAGCATTTAACGTTGCCGTAGAGTTATGAAAGAGGTGGTGCTAAACTTTCCCCAGTACGATAATCAGGATAGGGCTCGCAGCGGAGCATAGCCCTATCCTAACTTGCCTTCAAGTGTGTCTGACCTTTCAATGGCATTAAATAATAATTGGCCTTGAGCCTCAGCGAAAAGGTGGTACTTACCGAGCAATGTTTTAACTGACATTTTAGAGAGGCAAGCACCTCCATTGTAGGGGGTGGAGCGGGTGATGGGATTCGAACCCACGACGACTTGCTTGGGAAGCAAGTACTCTACCACTGAGTTACACCCGCAATGAGCATGTCTATTTTAACCACAAAGGCAAATATTGTAAACTCAAACGTTATGCGGCTTATCAGGGCATTTCTATTCTGTCTACCGGCACGCTATAATTGTGAGCTGAACGATTTATGAAGCTGGTATAATGACTCACGACTCTATAACTCAGCAGAATCACAAGATTCAAGGCGCCCGCGTTGTAGTCACCGGTGGTGCTGGATTCATCGGCTCCCATCTTGCCGGTGAACTGGTAAGGCGAGGCTACAAGGTAACCATCCTGGATGACCTCTCTACAGGGAATAAAGAAAACCTTTCTGACCTGATTAACTCAACAAACTCAATAAACTCAATAAACTCTGCGAACTCGGTTGTAAACTTTGTAGAGGGTAGTATCACCAATCTAAAGCTGTTACAGGAACTCTTCCACGGAATTGATTTCGTTTTACATCAGGCAGCCATACCCAGCGTCCCCCGAAGCGTAGACAATCCACTGGCATCCAATGAGGCAAACATTACTGGAACGCTGAATGTACTTATGGCAGCAAGGGATAATGGCGTTAAGAAAGTGGTCTATGCCTCATCCTCATCTGTCTATGGAGATACTCCAACATTGCCCAAGCGGGAGGATATGATGCCCAATCCTCAATCTCCCTATGCGGTAACCAAGCTTGCCGGGGAATACTACTGTCAGGTCTTTCAGGAAGTATACGGACTCCCGACTGCTTGCCTGAGGTATTTCAATGTTTACGGGCCGAGGCAGGATCCGAATTCACAGTATTCCGCTGTAATTCCCAGGTTTATCGACAGGGTATCTAAAGGGGAGCCCCCTATTATTTTCGGGGATGGTGAACAGACCAGGGACTTCACCTTTGTCGGTGATGTGGTGGAGGCGAACATGCTGGCAGCGAACAGCAATGCCACCGGTGTGTTTAATATTGGTAGAGGTGAGAGAATCTCTATAAACGAACTGGCAGAGCTTGTTATCAATCTTACGGAAAGAAGAGTTGTGCCAGTTCACCAGAAGCCAAGGCAGGGGGATGTAAGGCACAGCCTGGCTGATATTTCCAGGGCTAAAACGTTTGGCTATAACCCTCGGTTTAGCCTTGAAGAAGGCTTGACTGAAACCATCAGGAGATTCCAGTCGTAGCGGCGGGTTTTATACTAAACAAACTCTATAAACTCAAGTTACTCTATAAACTGATTTAAATTTGGTCTTTTTTATTTGTATAGATAAATCCGTATGTGCTACAGTTACACTCTAATTGGAGTGTTAATGCACGACAAAGTTACCATCAAGATACCCAGGGAGCTTTATCAAAGTTTAGCTCCTATGATTGATGGGACTGGCTTTTCCAGCGTCACGGAGTTTATTGTTTTTGTCATGCGAAGTCTGGCCTCTGGTGGTGATGTCATGGAAAATAATAAGCTGAGTGCAGACGAGGTGAGGGCAATAAGGGAAAGGCTAAAGAAACTTGGCTATCTTAAGGAGGAAGAATGACACAAGAAAAGAAATCTGTATTATTACCTGCTGAGCTTTACCAGAAGATAGAGGAAAGGGTTAAAGATGCCGGATTCGGCTCGGTGGACGAATACGTGATATTCGTCCTGGAAGAGGTGCTCAAGGATGATGAGGAAGGCGAGCAGGCCATGAGCAAAGAAGACGAGGAAGAGGTGAAGAAAAGACTCAAGGCTCTGGGTTACCTGGAATAGGGGTAACATGTGATGATAGTTTGATAATTGGGATATGGATATTACACCGACCCTGTTTATAATAATAGCTGTTATTGCTCTCATCTGTGAATACACGGATGCCTCCATTGGTATGGGCTATGGCACCGCTTTAAGCCCGATACTTATAATTATGGGATTTATGCCTTTACACGTGGTTCCAGCTGTGTTACTAGGACAGCTCGTTGGTGGTCTGGTTGGGGGTTTTTTTCATCATAGATTAGGAAACGTTGTTTTAGACTTCGGACAGGACCGAGCTATAAAGAAGCGGTTGCGTGGATTAGGATATATTCCAAAATCTCTAGACTCAAAAGTAATTTTTACTCTGGCAATATGTGGAATTATAGGAGCTTTGGCAGCCGTAGTTTTTACTATTAACATTCCGGCAATGATTCTTAAAATCTATATAGGGGTAATGGTCCTGGTAATAGGAATATTCATTCTTATAAGACGAAATAGAGAACACAGCTTCTCATGGAAAGGTCTCGTTGCTATAGGATTAATCAGCGCTTTTAATAAAGGTACAAGTGGTGGTGGGTATGGCCCGCTTGTGACTGGAGGGCAGTTGATGACTGGAAGGGATGCCAGAAGTTCTGTAGGTAGTACCACGATTGCAGAGGTGGCGGTATGCATAGTGGCCTTTGTAGGCTATGTGATACTAAAGGGTGATATTTATTGGACACTAGCTGCTGCCACGAGTGTAGGCTCTGTTGTGGCAGCACCATTTGCAGCAATGACAGTTAAGAAGGTAAATAAAAGAAGTTTAAAATTTGCCATAGGGGTTGTCACATGTGTACTGGGAGTAATGACTTTGGCTAAGACCTTTATCTTTTAATAATTAGTATTCAGGAGGAAATTCTTAATGTCTGAGTTAAAGGATCTGGAGAATAAAACACTTTACATAATAAGAGAGGCCTATGCTGAGTTCAAAAGGCCAGCAGTCCTGTGGAGCGTTGGCAAGGACAGCACCACCATGCTTTGGCTTTGCAAAAAAGCTTTCCTGGGAAAAATTCCCTTCCCGGTGATTCATATTGACACTGGCTACAAATTCCAGCAGATGTATAAATTCAGGGACCGGATTGCTGCCGAGTGGGGACTGGACTTGATGGTAGCCAAAAACGAAGAGGCAATTAAGGAAGGAGTAAGTCCTAAAACCGGTAAGTTCGAATGCTGCACCAGGCTGAAGACCCAGGCTTTGATGCAGTGTCTGGAGAAATATGGATTCGATGCCTTGATACTGGCTATCAGGAGGGATGAGCATGGCATACGAGCCAAAGAAAGATACTTCTCCCCTCGAGATGAGTCCTTCAAATGGAACTACAAAGACCAGCCGCTGGAGATGTGGGACCAATACCAGAGCCTAACCGACATTAAAACGCATACCAGGGTCCACCCGATTCTGCACTGGAGAGAGCTGGATGTCTGGGAGTATGTTAAGCAGGAGAAGCTCCCGATAAACCCACTGTACTTTGCCAGCAATGGGAAGAGGTATAGAAGCCTGGGGTGCAAGCCATGCACGCTGCCCGTTGATTCCACTGCCAGTAACGTGGATGAAATAGTGGAGGAATTAAGGGTAAGCAAGGTTGCGGAGAGGTCTGGACGGGCACAGGATAAGGAAGAAATGTTTACCATGCAGAAGCTCCGTGCACTGGGATACATGTAAAAAATGCAAAGATCAAAAACCTCATCATTCTGCGTAGCGGTTTTTGGCATTGCCTTATTAGCTTCAATAAAAATTAACTTTTAATTTTTTAAGGGGGGATGAATGAATATAAGTGTAGTTGTAGTGGGACATGTTGACCATGGGAAGTCCACAATGATAGGAAGGCTGCTTTATGATTCGGAGAGCATCAAGGAGGGGCGTGTAGAGGAAATACAAAAACTGGCTGAAGAGTATAAAAAGAGGTTCGAGTTTGCCTATTTCCTGGATTCTTTTGACGATGAGCTAAAAGAGGAGCGGACTATAGATACCACCGGAGTGATGTTCAAGGGCAAAGAGAACCTGTATTCCATTGCTGATGTGCCTGGCCACAAGGAATTCATAAAGAATATGCTCACAGGGGCATCACGTGCTGATGTAGCCGTTCTGATTGTTGCTGCGGATGAAGGCATACAGGAGCAGACGGGAAGGCATGCCTTTTTGATACACATGCTGGGCATTAAACAAATCTTTGTGGTGGTAAACAAGATGGACGCCGTCGGTTACCGGAAAAAGGTTTTTCAGGATATCAAGGTTAAGGTCGCAAAGCTACTGGCTTCGTTTGGCTATCAGGATGTGCAGTTTATTCCTGGCTCAGCAATGGAAGGAGACAATATATATAAGCCATCCAGTCGAATGAAGTGGTACAAGGGACCTACGCTGATTCAATCGCTGGACGGGGTAAAGATAAGCAAAAAGTCCAGGATGCTCAGATTTGTTGTCCAGGATACGTATTCGGTTGACTCGGAGAGAGTTGTTGTGGGGAGGGTTGAATCTGGAGTACTGAGAAAAGGCGATGAAGTGGTATTTCAGCCGTCTGATGTTCACAGCAGGATAGAGAAGATAGAGTTTTTTCAGGATGAGTTGGAACAGGCGGTAGAAGGAGATAGCGTTGGAATCGTGGTGGACAAAGAGGTAGAGAGGGGGGATGTCTGCGGATTGGCGAAAGCCGCTCCAGTCACCGTAAATGAATTCCTGGGTGAAGCCGTGCTGCTGGAGAGGAAGTTGAGAAAAGGTGATAAGCTGGAATTGAGATGCGCCACCAAGAGGGTGCAATGCGAGATAAAGGAAATAAGGGAAAAGATAAATTCGGAGACCGGAGAGGTGATGGAGAAGCAGCCTGCGGAGATAGCTGAGAATGAGGCTGCCATCATTCTGTTCGCCACTGAACCACTGGTGGTGGAGAAGTTCTCGGAAATCCCCGAGCTTGGCAGGTTTGTTCTGGTCAAGGGCAGGAATATCGCAGCGGGAGTGGTACTGGAGAAATAGGTTAACATCGTGAACTATAGGAACTCAAGTAACTCAACAAACTCTATGAACTGGGTAGGGTATCTGGAAATCATAACCCCAGTTCTGCTATTCTAGTTTTAAAATATCTATTGGAGGTGGTGTTTATGTTCTTTGTGCTTGGAATAGATGCGGCGACCTGGACTGTGGTAAGGCCAAACCTGGATAAGCTGCCTAATTTTGATAAGCTCACCCGTATGGGTAACAGCAAGGAAATTGTGTTGAAAGAGAAGCCCATTTCTCCTTCTGTCTGGTGCGGCATGTTCTCGGGCAAGACTCCTGAGGAACATGGACATGAAGGCTTTGTTGCCGGAGGCAAGCTTGTCAGGAGGGAGAACATAAATGTCGAGTTTATCTGGGATATTTTGCATCGCCAGGGTAAGAAGGTAAATGTGCTAAATGTCCCCTTTGTGGTGCCGCCTTATTTCTTTAATGTTGCTTTCCAGCCCGTGGGCTTTGGATTGCCCACCAACGA
>CAZCKW010000050.1:0-7938 GCA_964499375.1 uncultured Dehalococcoidales bacterium | reverse complement strand
GTCCTTGAAGCTGAAGGGCTAACTTCCCCCTACGAAGTAAGCATTGTCTTAACCGATTCTGAGGCAGTACAAAGGCTCAACAGAGACTACCGGGGGGTAGATGAGCCCACAGACGTGATTGCTTTCTACATGCAACCCCAGAGGGAAGACACTTCCTCTTTTGTCCTCCCCCCCGACGGCATAACCCGGCTGGGAGAAATAATCATCTCCTATCCCCAGGCAGTGGAGCAAGCCGGGGAACAGGGTCACTCCGTTGATAAAGAGCTGGCGCTATTGATTATTCACGGGATACTTCACCTCCTGGGTTATAACCATGAGCAGCCAGAGGAAGAAAAGCAAATGCGTGAGAGAGAACAGGAGCTTTTAGGAAAATACCAGCTCTGATGGTAAAATACAATCTATGCGGGGGAACAGGGTTAATCGTAGCAATACAACACTATCCATTATGAGGGCGCAAGCGGGGCTCTGACCGAGGTCTGTTAAATATTAGCGTATAGGAGGTTGAATATGGCTAAATTTGTAATGCTAACAACCCTTACCAGTGAAGGAAGAAAGACTCTTGCAGAAAAACCTGAAAGGGTCAAGGAGGTCAACAAGGAAGTGGAAGCAATGGGGGTAAAGATTTTAGCTCAGTATGCTACCCTGGGACAGTACGATTTCATAAACATTCTGGAGGCTCCTACAAACGAAGCAATTTCTAGAGTATCGGTGGCGTTGGGTTCAAGGGGTACGCTTCAAACTATGACTATGGCCGCCATGGATGTTGATGATTTCATTGCGAGTCTTAAAAAGTAATGGCAGGCCTTCAGCTACCCGCTTGCGCCATAATATACTGCCAAGGGAAAACCCTTACAAACATAGAAAATAATCTGGCTTCTTCGCATTCAGGGAAATGTCTACTCAGTGCTTAATAATGAACAGAGATAAAGAGTTTTTTAAGCGCAATTATCATAGAGAGATTAAACGATGAATCACCCATATCTTATTGACTGGGCAATTACCGATAACTGTAATCTCAATTGCCTCCACTGTAGAGGGATGCTCTCCCCACAACTCGATGGCGAGAAGATACTGGAGGTTGCCAGGCAGATACCCTCGCTTAAGCCGGGATGGATTATCATTGAGGGAGGGGAGCCACTGTTACGTCAGGAATTGTTTGAAGTCATTGAAATCCTTTATAAGGGTAGCATCAAGATTTATGTTATCAGCAACGGTATGTTCCTCGATGAGGATATAGCCAGGAGATTAGCCAAATTCGATGTCAACCTCATGATAAGTATAGATGGAGCCGATAAAGAGAGCTATGAAAAGATAAGAAAGGGAGCAAGCTTTCAAAAGTTAACAGAATCGGTAGCTATTGCCAGTAAATATAAAATTCTTGATTCGTGCCCGGTAACTATTGGGAGGCATAACTACCAACAACTGGGCAAAATATTCAAATTTATCAAGGAGATAGGATATAAAAAGATTACATTTCTGGGGCTGAAACCCTGTAAAGATTATGAAAATAATTTTTTAACGGGAGAGCAATATAACAGCATCTTCCTTTCCCTTGTTGAATATCAAAAGGAATACCTGTTGGACGTATATTTTGACGAGCCATTCTTCAAACCATTTTTAAAGGAGCACCATATCGACTATTCCGTAGAGGGTGACAACGGTATTACAGTTCCCAACACTTCTTCTTGCATATTCGGCAGTTATATGTTTATTGAGACGAATGGAGATGTGAAGCCTTGCACCTTTGCGCCCGTAGCGATAGGCAATCTGAATGAGAAAAAACTCAGCGAGATATGGGATGATATGCAAAATTCGGAATTGGTTAAAAAGATAAGGGACTTCTCAACCAGAGAAGGTAAATGCAGGACATGTAAATATCTACATGAATGTGGGGGCTGCCGGTCAAGAACTTATAGTTTAACCCAAAGCTGGTTTGCTTCAGACCCTTCCTGCCCAATGAGGTAAAAAATGAGAGTAGTAGGTATAGACCCAGGCACATATAGCTTCGATCTTTTCGGCATGGAAGACAATAAGAAAGTCATAGTGGATGAAACTATAAAGTCTGAAGATGTTCTCCAGAATCCTTATATACTTGTGGAAAAACTTGAGGGGCTGGCACCACTGGATATTATCATCGGTCCATCGGGTTGGGGAATACCTTTGAAAAGCATAAAGGATATGGCAGAAGGCGATATTGGGAGAATGATTCCTCTGGATACAAAAATGGCTGTTAACGAAGGAATAAAAAATGTACTCCTGGAGATGAGAAGAAGGGGGATGCCTGTCTGTTTCACACCGGGCGTTGTCCATCTTAACACTGTTCCTGCTTACAGAAAGTGGAACAGATTTGATATGGGAACTGCAGACAAGGTGTGCTGCGTAGCACTGGGAATAAAGGACCAATCGGAAAGGTTAAATATCCCCTTAGAGAAAGCAAGCTTTATCTACGTAGAAATAGGCTATGGATTTACCGCCACAATGGCTGTTGAAGGCGGGAAAATTATTGATGGGATAGGTGGAACAAACGGAAGCATAGGATTCCTTGCCTGCGGGGGGATGGACGCCGAACTTGCCATCAGGTTAAAACCACCATTAACACAGGAAATTGTTTTTAAAAACGGAGTAAAAGATTTCGTGGGTAAAAATATCGAACCAGCAGACCTGATAGATTTCAGGGAGGCGATGACTCTTCTAGCAGAAAATGTGGAAAAAGATGTAGCCTCAATGCTTGTCTCCACACCCCACCCAAGAGAGATTATCCTATCTGGCAGACTTATGGAGCACGGATTTATTAAGATGGCGTTGGAAGATAGGCTTAACAAATACGCCAACGTAGCAAGAGTGAAAAAACTATCAACCATTGCCAAGGAAGCCGCCTGTGGTGCCTACGTCATTGGAGAAGGACTGCTGGGCGGAGTATATCACAAGCTTATAGAGAATATGGGAATCGGTAATATTAGACAGTAACTTAGAAACCCAGAGAAGAACTCAAAGTTCAACAACCCTTGGCTTTACCCGCGATTTCTCAGCAGCGACAATAGCATCAATCTGTGATACCACAGCTTCAAGCTCATTATTCTGACTTATCACTACATAATCAAATAGCGGCAGGCTTTCTATCTCTTCCTTAGCCTTCTCCAACCTTAAAGCCAGGTCATCCCCAAACTCGCTCTGGCGTTGTCTCAATCGGATTTCCTGTTCCTCTATAGAAGGTGGCATAATAAAAATAAACACCGCTTGAGGCAGGATTTTTCTAATGGTGGCAGCGCCTTGAATATCAACCTTGACCATCACATCCAGCCCCCTGGATAAACCCCGGGCTATTTCATCCCTGGGCACACCATAGTAGTTGCCATAAACCATGGCCCATTCTAATAACCGCCCCCCATCTATCATTTGCTGAAATTCCTCTGGGGAGAGAAAATGATAATCCACACCACCCTTCTCTCCGCTGCGACAAGGGCGCGTGGTAGCAGTAACAACATATTGATAAGGACGCTTCAATCTCTTCATCGTAGCCAGCACAGCATCCTTACCCACCCCCGAAGGCCCGGAAAGGACAATTAGCAAAGGTTTGGGGTTTGGCACAGGAATTGTACCTGGCCCACTGCGGCTACTGTTAAAACCCAACTTTTTCCTCCACTAATTCCGACGTAGTGCTTAATCTGTGAGCAATGGTATCTGGCGATAGGGCAGCCAGAGCTATATGGCCGGTATCAAACAGGATAGCAGTTTTAGACTTCCTGCCATGAGTGGCATCAATTAAAATCCCTTTCTCCCTGGCACCCTGTATCAAACGCTTGATTGGTTGCTGATTTACAGAAAGAAAGGCAACCACCTTGTTTACCGCAATAATATTGCCAAAACCTATGTGAACCAGTTCAGTATCCATATTACCCTCCCAAAGATTTAATCACTAAATTGCTTCATTAATGCTCAACGACATTAACCAGTAATACTCTGCAAATCCTGCCAGAAAGAAGGATAAGAAACCTGTGCCACCTGAGCATGATCGATTATTGTCCTGCCTCTAGCTAATAACCCTGCTATGGCCAGACTCATCGCCAATCGGTGATCCCCGTGACTGGCGACCTCTGCACCCATCAATGTATTGCCACCATGGATGACCATACCATCGGGCAATGGCTCAATCCTGGCGCCCATCCGTGAAAGCTCCCTGGATACTGTGGCAATTCTATCCGACTCCTTCACTCGCAATTCACTTGCATCCCTGATTACAGTTTTACCCCTGGCAATACAGCCAGCTACAACCAGAACAGGTATTTCATCTATGAGGCGAGGGATAATCTCTCCACCAATCTCAACCCCTTTTAAGTCACTAGATTCTACCACAATATCACCCAGCGGCTCACCAGCCTCCATTCGCTCATTCTCTATGCTGAGCTTCGCCCCCATAGCTAAAAGGACTTCAATAATCCCGGCCCGCGTAGGATTAGTCCCACAGTCCTTCAGGATTATCCTGGAATTGGGATGAACAGCCCCGGCAACCAAAAAATAGGCTCCTGAGCTGATATCACCCGGTATATGAAAGCTGGCTGGAGCCAGAGAGCTGGTTAAAGGGCTTAAAGAAATCAATTCGCCATCACTTTCAAGTTCAGCTCCCATGTGTTTGAGCAGCCTCTCGGTATGATCTCTCGATGAAACCGGCTGATGCAAAACAGTCCTGCCCCGAGCAAAAAGACCAGCTAATAAAATTGCCGATTTAATCTGAGCGCTGGGGATGGGTAAGGAGAACTCCATGCCGTGTAACTCTTTTCCACTGATAACCAGAGGAGCGAAGGAATCCCTGCCACGCCCATAGATTTCGGCACCCATTAAGCGCATAGGTTCAATCAACCTCCCCATAGGACGACTTCTCAGGGAGGCATCGCCGGTGATAACGGATAGAAAAGGTTGACCGGAAAGGAGACCACCCAGCAGACGCATGGTAGTGCCACTATTTCCAGCATTGAGCACATCCCCGGGCTCGCTAAAACCATCTCTGCCACCTCCCGAAACCACCAGAGTGGAGGAGTTCACAGATACCACCCTACGGATTCCCACTCCCAGAGCTCTCAAGCATCTGACCGTGCTTCTGCAATCATCGCCCGGGGCAAAATTGGTAATTTCAGCTTTGCCTGAAGCCAGACTATTGACAATAGCTGCCCTATGAGAGATAGATTTATCACCCGGCAGGGTGATTTCCCCATCCAGGCATGGACATGGTTTAACTGTTTTAGCTATGTCCCGTCTAGCCATTCTTGCCTTGCTTTCTTAGCCTCAGTCAACGCTTTTTCCAGTTGATTATCCCCGTCACTCACCAACTGACGGTACCTTTTCAATTCCCGGCTGAACTTATCAATCCAGCTAACTATGGCTTTCTTGTTACTAAGGCAGATATGAGCATTCACCTCGGGATTTCCTGAAGCCAGACGAGTGAAATCACGATACCCAGAGGCAGCCAGCCGGGACATGCCACCCCAGGAGGAATCCCCGGCAGTCGCTGATACCAGGGAAGCAGAGAGCAACATGGGCAAATGACTGATCCCTGCCACCAGGTTGTCATGCTCCTCAGCATCAATAAAAAGAGGCATAGCTCCTAACTCCTTTACCATATCTACCACTTTATCCACTGCTTCGGGTGAAGCCTTCCTGGCCGGGGTAAGACAGTAGATGCACCCTTGAAATAATCTGGCGTCGGCAGCATGTATACCATAGGTCTCTTTGCCCGCCATGGGATGCCCACCAATAAAGTTCACCACCGGTGGCAATAGCTTATCCGCCCACTTCATAACCTCCATCTTGGTGCTGGCCACATCTGTGACTATGCATCCAGGGGAAAGATATTTTGATATTTGAGATAGAATTTCCTCTATAGCTAATACGGGGGTCGCAATAACTACCAGGGTGGCTTCTTTTACTGCTCTGATGAGGTTCGTTTCCACCTCATCGACCACCCCCAGAGAAAGCAGTGTAGAGGCAGCTTCAGGACGGCGGACATAACCCACAATCTCCCATCCTGATTTATTAATACCCCTCAATGCAAGCCCTATGGAGCCACCAATAAGCCCCAACCCGATAATAGCAATACGTACCCTTCCCATTAGATAATGCCTCGCTATAGCCGCTCTGATTATATCCGTTTTCAAAGAGAACTAAAATGCATGGGATCCGCTTTAGGATTTCAGTATTTCATTGTAACATGGATAGCTGTTTCCATATTACCAGTAAAAAACACAAGACCTGAAAATACAGGCGGTTGTCTGATTATCTACATACAGGTCATATATAGATTTATTTAAATCTGAAAGCCTTTCCTCCTAACAATAAAACTTATCCCAAAAAGAAGAATGACACTTATGGCAAATCCTATAAGCCCCAAATCATCCCCGAAAGGAATGTTCAAACCTGGAATTTTCCCCACCAGCCCTACTACCCCACCACCCACAAGAGCTGCCAGTGCCCCCTGTGGCATCACCTTCAGTTTTGATTTGTAAAACCCGGCGATCACCGGGACAACCAGGCCACAGGTGAAGATAGTGTAAGCGAAAAGAAGAGATGAAATCACACTTTTTAAAGCTAAGGCTAAACCCAGCGCCACAAGACCCAGCGCCAATATGCTTGAGCGAGTCAGTAAAATGGTTTTCTTTTCATCAAGCGAAGGACGAAATCGCTTGATTATATCCTCAGTTAATATGACGCTCTGACTGAGAAGACAGGTATCCGCTGAGGACATGAGCGCAGCAACAAGAGCAGCAAGCATTAATCCACTCAAGCCCGGAGAAAGCACCCCAGCTATTACCTGTGGGAAGGCTTGTTCAGCCGAAATTCCGGGATATAGAACCTTAGCTCCCATTCCTATCAAAGCAATGGCAAAGGCTAAGGGGATAAATAGAAATGCTGCCAATAAAGCTGACCTCTGCGCTGTTTTTTCCTCTCTGGCGCAAAAAAGCCGTGTGTACATATCCGGTCCCACCACATAAGTTGCCCCCACCAGAATCAAAAGGGACGCTAACATCTTCCCATTGAATTCGGGGCTCAGCGGAAAGGAAAAATACTCTGGAGGCAGAGAAACCCTCAACCCTCCCATGCCTCCTACCCAGGAAAAGACCAGCGCTAAAGCTATAAAAATCCCGGCAAAGAGTATCGCAGCCTGGAAAACATCGGTGCGTATTATAGAGAGTTGCCCTCCCAGACAAGCATAGGTTACAAAGACCACAGTAAAGATAATCATCCAAAATATAGCAGTACCCATCCCCAGAATAGATAGTACTCTGCCCGCGGCCACAATTTGCCCCGCTACCACTCCTGTCCAGGCGATAACGATAAGAATAGAGGCAACCAGAGCTACACGGCTGCCATACTGCTTTTCAATTAACTCTGGTAAAGTGTACAGAGCGACCCTCCTCACCTTCCTGGCAAAGAAGAACCCTGAAATTAAGAGCCCAATGGAGCCGACGAGAAGCCACCAGGCACCCGTCAAGCCCTGCTCAAACCCCAGACCAGCCATCCCCACAGTTGCCGAACCTCCAACAGCTGTAGCTAGCAGAGAGCCGGTAATAAGAAAGGTAGTTCCCTGACGACTGGCAACATAAAAACCATCCTGGCCTGACGTTTTTCTTTTACTCCACAGCCCTATGCCAACTATGGCCAGAAAATACAGGATGATAATGAACAGCTGTGGCATATTAATCTAAGTGGATACAATCACCGGCGATAATGCTCCTCAAAGAGCCATCCTCACTTCTCAATACCAGCGCTCCGTTAGAGTCGATATCGATTGCCCGTCCCATTACTTCCCCACCCAACGTCATTATCCTGACCTGCCTATTCAATGTAGCAGAAAGGGTTTTCCACTCTTTAAGTAAATCGTCGCCAGTTAGTAAAGCCTGCTGTTTATTTATTTCCTTCAGCACTGCTTTTAATAACTCTTTCCTG
>CAZCKW010000049.1:0-8090 GCA_964499375.1 uncultured Dehalococcoidales bacterium | reverse complement strand
GCATATCCCATAAAGCAATAGAAACCATATGTATATCATCTCTAAAATACCTGGCGTCATGTAGTCTCTGCTGACCCAAGACTATGGCTTCGTCTATATAATCTCCCACACGCTTTGGTCCGATTATGCAGCTTACCAGTATTCCTGTTCGTAATTTTTCTACTGGCAATTCCCCATTGGCGGAGAACCAGGCCCCTTTCATCAGCCATTCATGGCCACTATGAGGCACATTTCTAGTCTGGTGCGCTACTATCCTCTCCCAGCCTTTCTCTTTAAATTTTGCCCTGAACTGCTTGGGTGTGTACCAGAATTTATCAAACGGCGGATTGAATCTGGGAACGTTTACCAAGGTGACTTTACCGCCGATGAAAGTGTCTCTCAGATCATTAAACATCCTTACGCCGGGATGTCTGCCATCGGTTGTGCCCAGCACAGCCTGTGCCATTTCTGTCCTGTCGTAATTAAATATATCCCCTACTTCTAAAATAGCCAGAGCTGTGTTCTGGTAAACAAGAAGTACAGCATCTCCTACCTTAATCCCTTTCTCCCTGATTTCTTCACCCGTAATATCAAATACAATTGGCATAGACCAGAGTGTACCGTTTGTCAGGGTCATCTTTTGGCACACTGTTGCTACGTCTGCTTTGCCCATGAAGCCATCCAATGGAGTAAAAAAGCCATAGGCGATGTCGATGCACTCTCTGGCAATTCGTCCGGTAATAGCTACCTGCGTTAATCCTTTAACGCGCTCTTTTGCCTCCGATGGCGAAGCTATCACCCTCTCCACAATCTCTTTATTACCATGCCCTATATGTTTCATCTTGCTCTTTTACCTCCTCTACGATTCTGAGATTTTAGAAACCACCTTGCGCTCTTCGCTTACTTACATTAGTTTCCTTAAAAAGGGGGAGTAAGCTAAGACCTCTAAGATATTATTACTCTTGGAAGGCACTCGTACTATAGATTCCATTCCAGGAGTCTAGCGTTCTTGGTGAAATCGCTTTTCCTGTCAACCCTTCATAGTCAGGTCCGTAGCGATAAGCTCTAAACACCCAATTCACTATTCCAAATTCTATCTTTCCATAAAATGTATTGATGAACTCCCATACTATCTCTCCTTTCTCAGTCACCTCAAAAATTCGCCCCTGTGTAGCGGAGCAAATCAGGGTGTTCCCATTGGGCAGTCGCTGGGCACCGGAGCAGACGGCGCTATAGAAATCACTTGGTGGGCTGCCACGATATTCCCACTCAATTTCCTGGGTTTTGGGATTGAGCTCAATTACCATGGACAAATTCACCTCAACTCCTGGACGGTGTGCCCCGTTATCAAATATAAGAAAGTTACCGTTGGGAAGTGGATGTGGGTCATGTGGATGTGCCAGCTCTCCTAAGCCGCGACCCCATTTCCACTTGATATCACCTGTTTCCTTGCTGATAATACAAATAGTATTAATATTACGGAAACAGGTTAGGATGTCTCCGTTAGAAAGGACCACACAGGCATTGCCATGTGTCCACTCTCGGCGATCGCACAGAGGACAGATACTATACTCTACGGGGTCTAAATGTTCATAGGAGAACCACTCCCAAACCACCTTGCCTTCAGGCGTCACTTCATTAAAGCTAGCACACCACATTTTGCCCTCGTCCTCGGTTTCGGGGAGACCTCCCTCAACTTTGCCCATTATTTCCTGAGGCACCTGCGCATATTTGAGGACCATGGTGTTTCCATTCTCCATGCGGTAAAAATCATGGTGTGAAAACGGGTCTAGGTATTCCCATATCAGGTTGTTATCCCAATCTACCTCTCTCATCAGGCCTCCTAGACCTGAGAGTTGGGGGGCGCCAGCTTTTTTCCTTTTATCCTCATCACCCTTACAGCTATAAATCAGGTGGCCATTGGGTAAAAGTCTTCCGTATTCCCGTGGCACATCAGGTATTGGCCAGTGATGAACCATCCGACCTTGCATGTCCATCAGCCATATATCCCTGCATCCCTTTGGGGCAAACAAGGTGTATCCATTGTAGGCTTTCGATGGGTCATAAGAAATCACACCATACTGATTCCTTTTCATACTTATACCCTCCTTTCATCCAAAGGATTCTACATGATAGGTAACCCTACGGAATCTCTTTGAATATTCCCACGACGATATTAAGAGAAGCTTACAGTCAGGGGTAACATCCATATCTGTATACCTTCTCTGTTGACTTCGACAAGGCTAAAACTATATAAAAGCGCTAATCAGCAGACGCTGTAGTAAGTATAAGTTGCATGGTATTGACGCATATTTACATGTATCCAAACTTCCTCATCCTGGCCATTGCTTTTTCCTTGTCCTGCCTTCTGCCGGCTCTTTCAGGTATGTGCTCAAGGTCCTGTTCCCAGGCAGGCACACCAACTTCACCCGGGTTGCTGGTGGTTCTTGCACCCAGGGAACGGTATCCTATCTCATAAAGTGAGCAATAGGGGATGTTGTATAGTTTGCAAGTATTCCATTCATCCCTCTCTGTGAAGTGCAGAATTGCAGAGATTCTGGTATGCTCGGGTATAAGGTATCCGCCCTCTTTTTTGGTGAAGCACTCATCTTCCTTTCTGGCTGCCTGCTCATCACGTCGAAGAGCCATAAACATAGCCTTCACGTTGTACTTCTCCACGAACTGATTGAACATAACCGTTTTCATCAGGTGGTTACCTTCGCTGGATTCCGCTTCAAATGTAAACTCTTCCTTATCAGAACCGATACGCTTTAGTTCAGCCTGATTACGTTCGTTTAAGTCTTTGACCTTAACTGTATTACCCAGGTGACTCATAGCACTCTTGAGCACATCAAAGTTACAGAGCCACTCAAGGTCTATGTTCCATTTTTTCGACATCTTTATTAGGAAGTCAGTGATTTCTGGGAATGCATCGCCTTCGTCAATCGTCATTACTCTGGGCAGATCGATATTATCCTCCAAACATACCTGGCGCATTATCCACAGGTTCAGTGTACTATCCTTGCCTCCTGTCCAGGTGATAGCTGTATCTGCGGGGTCGAACTTTTTAAATGCTTCGCGGATAACCTCCTTTGATTTATCGATTAATTCTGCACACCTCTTTGCTTTGTCTTGCTCGGTCATTTTTAATCTCCTTTCTTTTTATTTTACTAAATGAGCCAGCTTCCATGTATTACAATTCACCTTTAGGTTGTCTGCTACAAATAATATATCAATTATATCGTTTAATTCAAGTACTCCCTCTCCTCTTATTTATATCGTATTTGATAGAACTAGCCTCCGTGCATTAGATTTGGCAGGAACAGGGCTATTTGGGGGAAAAGAGCGAGGATAACCAAAGCGGCTACCATACACCCCCAGAGGGGGAATATGCCTTTGAATACAGTGGCTAACGACACATCTTCCCCGGCCATACTCTTAACGACAAAGCAGGCGATGCCTACCGGCGGTGTAATTTGTCCTATCATCACCATTAGCACCATTATCACGCCAAACCAGATGGGGTCGAAACCCAGAGCTAAAACCGTAGGCATGAAAATAGGCAAGGATAGCAGAATAGCCGGGATGATGTTCATGATACAGCCAAGAATTATGTATATGACCACGATAAGGGCGAATATAAGCCAGCGGGATACACCAAGAGCTACTATGTAATCCCCCATCATAATTGGAAGGTGTGACTGGGCCAGAAGAGCTCCCATAAACCCGACGCCGATCAGCATAGGCAGCAGCATACCGCAGATTCTAGCGGCATCCTGAAGAGCCTCAGCGAAGTTCTGACGGGTAATCATTTTTCTAACCAAGCCGATAACGAAACTACCGGCGGCGCCGATTGCGCCAGCTTCCACCGGGCTGAATATGCCACCATATATTCCACCTATGACAAGGATAAACAGCAGGATCACCTCTAAGGTACCCTTTAGGGACAAAAGTTTCTCTCTATAGGTGGACCGACTGGCCTGGCCGGCGGTTACCAGTGTCGGGATTTTTCTGGCCTGGAGGAAGATTGCTATCATCATTAAGCCTGCAATCAATATCCCGGGCAATATTCCAGCTATGAAAAGCTTACCTATTGACTGCTCGGCTATGATGGCATAAAAGATAAACACTATACTGGGTGGAATCATAATGCCCAGAGTAGCCCCAGCCGCTACAGTGCTGGTGCTCAAGGTGTCAGGATATTTATGCCTTTTCATTTCCGGTAGAGCCACCTTACCCATGGTGCCAACCGCAGCCAGTGTGTCACCGCAAACAGCTCCAAAAGCAGCACAGGCGCCGATGGTACCCATAGCCAGTCCTCCAGGTAATCCAGACATCCATTTATCCGCAGTATCGAACAGGCGTCTGCTTATTCCTGAAGAACCACAGAGGCTTCCCATAAGGACAAACAACGGAATAACAATGTAAAAGTATTTTGCCGTGGTAAGATAGGGCAATATTCCACTAAGGCTCAATGCTGACGGCCACGAGGATAAAAAGATAACACCGATAAAGCCAGCGAACGTTAAAGCATAGGCAATGCCCACGCCTGAAAATATGAGTGCCAGCATGAAGACCAGCCCCAGGAGGCCAACGTGCAGGGAAGCAATTTCCCACGGTAGCCAGTGCAGCCATGCGGGGATGGTAAAGATTACCAGAACGATAATAGCAGTGAATAGCAGCAACGAACGCCGATTCTTCTTTGGCAGTATACTAAGGTCCTGTAACAGGTCTGCCAATATCACGATGCTCAGTAGAGCTGAGCCTATGGTTACCAGAAAGATGGCACCGGTGACTGGCAGACGCAGCAATGCCGTATGCTGTGGCAGGCAGTTTAGAGCGTATGGAACGCTCCGCCAGGTAATAATTACCATGACCGTAAGCCCTAAAAGGTCATTGATTATGCTGGCTACCACCTGGTGGGGCTTGGAAAGCCTGGAAATGAGCAATTCCACACGGATGTGCCCTTTTTTAACGCCTACATAGGCTATGGATAAGAATGTAACCGCGACCATCATGAATATTTGCACCTCATTAAGGCCGGGTATACCGATTGAGAGGAGGCGCATAAGAACGTCAGCCACGACCGCTGCTACCATTACCACCAGAGCATACATCCCGAAGTTGCACGTCCAGTGGACTACAGGATCAATTATTCTATGTATCTTACCGCTGACTTTATCCAGCGACATAGCGTTGCTCCTTTAAGCCAGGGAGTATTGAGCTATGCGAGGAGTTCTTACAGAAATCTCTGACTAAAACCCCTCGTATAGTCATTCAATAAACTGTTTTACCTTTGTATATCCGCATCTTTATAGGGCATTATTGGCTTGACACTACTCCGTTGGGTACGCTGGGACGTATATACCCTGGGCTTCCAGTTCAGCACTATATCTTAGTGCTTCATCAAGAACTGCTTGACCCGGTAAACCCTTGGCTTCCATCTCAGCTACCCAGTCCTGCCGTAGCGGCATGATAAGTTGCACGAATTTCTCCATTTCTCCTGGTGAAAGCTTATAGAATGAGCCTCCATTCTCTATCATCCATTCACAATCCCCTAAGGAGCCCTCATCCAGAGCCTTACCACACGCTTCAGAAATTTTTGCCCCGCTCTCGTCGGCTATCAACTGCTGGAGGTCTGCGGGCAAGCTCTCAAATACACCACGGTTAATCGGGACAGCGAAGCAGTCGTAGCACAGGTTAATGATAGTGTGATACTTGGCAACCTCGGCAACTTTCATGGCTCTTACCGGTGCCAGTGGGCAAAGGACACCTTCAGCCATCCCCTTTGACAGGTTCTCGTAGACATCAGGCATATTTACAAAGCTGGGAATGGCCCCTACCTTACCCAGCACATCCACAGCCCAGGCATTGATACCGATCATCTTCATGCCCTTCAAATCATCCACAGTCCTGATTGGTTTATCTACGGTATGAATTTGGAAGGAAGCGCTAACGAAGTGGGTGAGTATATTCACGCCCTCGGGAAATTCTGCTCGCCACTCAGGAAATTCCTGATACAGATGCCAGGCAACCAGACTACTGATGGTGGAGCTGGCGGCAGTGAAGGGTAAAGAAACGACCTCGGTCAAGGGGTATCTACCTGGTTCCTTAACCAGGCAGACAACACCCGTTTGTAGTATATTGTCTGCCACCGCATCCATCAGTCCTTGGCAAGGGACTACGCCATCTCTGTCATAATAGAACATCTTGAGCCTCCCACCACTCTTCTCCTCAAACCCCATCACCCAAGGTTCTATTGCGTGTACTGTGAGGAATTGCGGGCGGGGATGTTCAGCCTGGAATATTATCTCTACGGGTTTCTCAGGGGTGGGTCCCGGGGCAGGCTTGGCACAACCGATGACTACCAGGCTTGAAATTATTGTTATGGACACTACCAGCATAATTGCCTTATTTTTCAATTTTCCACCTCCACAAATTTGTTTTCTTAGTTTGCCATTCTCCTTTTACGCCACATACGCTGCTTTACATAATGCCACCCCCTTCTCATTTGAATTACTTGAGTACATTGATATATTGTCTTAATACTATATTACCACGGAATTATGAAATTTGCAAGACCCTGGAATGCGACTGAAAGCCACGCAATAGAGTGGCAGTCTGGTATAATAGTAAACTAATTTTAGAGGTATACCTCGATTGAGAAAGTGCCTCTACTGGGGGAGGTCAAGGTAGGCGAATTTACTTGGCTACTCTAAAGGTATCGAGAGGTAAAGTATTTGCATTGGCTTTCAGTCTCGATATTGGTCCTCAAATTGTTCTCATTCCAATCGGTTGAAGTATATCGGACTGTAGACTAGGAGATAAGAAGAGTTGCGTGTCATCATGGAAATTTAGTGGGGAAAAGCGTTTTAGTTCACGGTGTGATTGGAAAGAGTGGATGATTACAACTTATAAGGCAACTGGTTGCTTATGGTGGAAGAGGTGGGAAGTTCTATTATGAGAGAGACTATACCTGGCAGGGACTGGACGAAAGGCAGCATCGTTGGGAACCTGTTATTACTATCCTGGCCTATTATAATAAGCCAGAGTCTGGATATGGTAGGTCCCACCATTGACATGGTGTGGGTTGGGAAACTGGGGGTAGCCTCTATTGCCGGGGTGGGCGTTGCCGGTATGGTTGTGATGTTTGTGATACCAGCGGTTATGGGACTTGTTATGGGTGCCAGAGCAATGATTGCCCGTTTCATCGGTCAGGGTGACGCTAAAAGTGCCGAGCATGTCGCAAGGCAAGCTTTCGTTATCAGCGCCAGTTTTTCTATAGTTATGGCATCTATAGGAATCTTCTTAGCTGAACCAATATTAACCCTGATGGGGGTGGAGGCTGATGTTGTCACTGCGGGCGTGGCATACATGCGTATAATGTTCGTGGGTGCGGTGGCTATGTCCTTCAGGATAACGGCTGAGGGTATTATGCAGGCTTCTGGGGATGCGATGACCCCCATGAAAATAGCTGTCTTCTTCAGAATTGTACATGTAGCACTCTGTCCTTTCTTGGTCTTCGGCTGGTGGATATTTCCTAACCTGGGTGTCAGCGGGGCAGCTATTACTAATGTATTCTCCCAGAGTCTGGGAATGGCACTCTCTCTGTGGGTTTTATTCACGGGGCGGACCCGGCTGCGGCTTACCTTGAGCAACTTTTATGTTGACCTGCACATTATATGGCGTATAGTGAGGATAGGCATTCCTGCTATGGTTATGGGTATGCAAAGGAGCTTTGGCCATATATTCTTGATGTTTTTTATGGTTCCCTTTGGCACACTGTCTGTAGCGGCTCATACCCTGTGTCAGAGAGTGGAGATGACGCTGGTTATGTTGGGTATGGGATGGGGTACGGCTGCTGGGGTGCTGGCAGGGCAAAACCTGGGGGCGCGACAGGCGGAGCGAGCGGAGCGCAGTGGCTGGATGGCAGTATGTTTTGCCGAGGGTATTATGGTCATCTGTTCAATAGTGATATTACTGTGGGCTGAAAGCATAGTGGGGATCTTCAGCACTGAGCCCAGTATTGTGGAGGTAGCCAGTACCTTCCTGAGAATAGCAACTGCTGGTTACTTGGTACTGGGCTTTCTCGTTGTATTTATGCAGTGTAT
>CAZCKW010000048.1:0-8254 GCA_964499375.1 uncultured Dehalococcoidales bacterium | reverse complement strand
GATTTTAACGTGGATTTTGATTTCCTTATCCTTATCGATACCATCATTATCCAGGTAATCAGCGAAAGTGTAGGTTCCATCGGGAATCTTCTCAATCTCACGCCGCATAAGCTCTTCAGACCGATCCATACTCCACTCCATAGCCTGATGCATGGTATCAATCCCATATTTCTCAAACATCTCGATCATCCGCTTCTCACCAATGCGGCAGGCTGCAATCTGGGCCTGCAGGTCTCCCCAGGTGAAGGCAGGCACCCTTACGTTGGCCAGGAGGAGGCTTCTTACCCCCTCATTCAATATGCCGGCATCATATAGTTTAATCGGTGGCATACGTACCCCTTCCTGGAAGATGCTTATAGTATCGCCGGCAAAGCTGCCAGGGTGCATGCCGCCAATTTCTCCATGGTGCCCCCGGGCAACGGCAAATGAAACCAGCTTGCCCTGATGAAAGACGGGGACAAGGATATCTACATCAGGTAGATGCGTCCCTCCCGGGAACGGATTATTGTGTATGAGCACGTCTCCAGGTTTGAATCCATCTATTCCAAAATGGTTAATGATAGCCTTGGCACAGAGTTCCAGAGCACCAAGGTGTACCGTAACTCCCATCGACGACGCAATCATTTCACCTCTACCATCAAGCAGAGCTGTTGAGAAGTCCAGCACCTCATTAAAGATAGGGTGATAGGATGTCCGTTTGAGTACTTCGGCCATCTCTGAAGGGATGGACTCCATCAGACTGCGCAGCACTTCCATAGTGAATACGTCTTTCGTGCCAGTTCTTTTCTTCATTTCATGCCCCTTCGTCATGTTATATATTATTGTAGCCTAGTCAGTAATATCAATAATGATATTACCAAAATTATCAACCCTCGCTGTCTGCTTGGGAGGAATTACGGTAGTTGAGTCCATTTGTTCCACGATAGCTGGGCCAATAATAACATTATTGGCTTTAAGCAATGAGCGTTCAAAGGTTGGGCAGTCCGCGTACCCGTTAAATTCTTTAAAATAAACCTTCCTCACCTTTTTCCAGGCCTGGTCAGGGTTGAGTGAACCTTTTTCGATCTCAAACATGCGGCTTTTGGCAGTAGGGGCTAATGCTGAAACTGAGAGAGTGATGAATTCGACGTGGGCATCACAGGAAGAGTGCCCAAATAAACATTGATGCCGTTCATGAAACATCTCCTCCAGCTTGCCGATGGACTTGGTATCCAGCTTCGACTCGATGATCTCATTGGGAACCTCCAGGCTAACTTCATGAGCTTGACCGACGTAGCGCATATCAATCTCATACTGAAGAACGATTTCTTCTTTCTTGAAGCCCAATTCTTCTATCTTACTTAATGATTCCTCCCTGATTTCCTGATAGATTTCCTGCATGCGCTCGGGGCTGGCATCCGTGATCCGAGAAACATACGAACGGTGCATGTCATACCTGGCATTGGCAGTGATAAGTCCCAGTGCGGAAAAGGTTCCCGGGCTAAGTGGAACGATGACTCGGGGTATGCGCAGTTCCTGGGCTATCCGCACCGCATGTACAGCGGCGGTACCGCCTGAAACAACAAGACTGAAGTCTCTCGGGTCATATCCTCGCTGTACAGTGACGATGCGCATGGCACCAATCATGTTAGCGTTAACCAGCCGGTATATGCCGTGGGCAGCTTCAGCCACATCTATACCAAGCCGATCAGCTACCTTCTCCTTGATGGCAGACTTAGATGCTTCCAGGTCCACGGTCATATCTCCACCCAGGAAGTACTTACTATTAATGTAGCCTAGTACCAGGTCAGCATCAGTAATAGTAGGCTCTCTGCCACCCCGTTTATAGCAGGCTGGACCGGGAACAGCCCCAGCGCTTTGTGGTCCGACATGTACGGCATCAGCGGAATCAAGCCAAACGATACTTCCGCCACCAGCCCCAATTTCCACCATATTCATCACCGGTACCCCGATAAAGTACTTGCCATCCAGCCAGAACTCAGTGGCTATTTCCGGCTTTCCCTTATGTACAACGCAGACCTTAGCTGTAGTTCCTCCCATATCAAAGGAGATAACGTCGGGAAAGCCGAGCATGACACCCAGCTGGGCGGCGGCGGTAACCCCGGCAGCTGGTCCAGAGTCGATAGTGTAGACCGGCCTTAAACTAGCTATCTCTGATGACATTATGCCGCCACTGGACTGCATAACATAGTAGTCTTTGGTAAAACCGCGGGCTTTAAGCTTGTTGCGCAGGTTCAAAAGGTACGATTGCAGAACAGGCATTATATAAGCATTGATGGTAGTAGTACTCAGTCGCTCGTATTCCCTGATTACGGGTAGGATTTCGCTGGAAATGGATAGACTCACCTGGGGGAGCATCTCATGTAATATCTCCGCTGTTCGCTGTTCATGCGCGGGATTGGCAAAGGAGAATAGGTAACAGATGGCGATTGCATTCACGCCCTTATCACCAATCTCCTGGCCAATACGTCTAACTGCATCCTCATCCAGTTCCGTTATTACCTTACCTTGATAATCAATCCGTTCCGGGACCTCAAAACGGAAGGGACGTGTGACCAAGGGGCTATAGCCGCCAACATAATCCTGGGGAAGATCCATCTGGAGGTTATACATATCTGTGGGCTTGTCAATTACCCGCTGCCCGCGGCGTAGCTCAAGAACGTCCCTGAATCCCTTAGTAGTGACGATGGCTACCCTGGCTCCCTTATTCTCGATGACAGCATTGGCTCCTACGGTGCTTCCGTGTGAAAGGAAACTGGCATCACGCAGGTCTACGCCTGCCCTGACTATGGTGTCCTGCACACCAATAGATGCATCCTGTGGCGTTGATGGGGCCTTGGCTACTCTTACTCGTCCCTCTTCATCGATGCAGACAAGATCGGTAAAGGTCCCACCAACATCTATGCCGAGTTTATATTTCATTAGTAATCTCCTTACACATTATGCCCTTAAATCGTAGACTCCTTATACAGGGTGTTATACACCAAAAAACTCATGCGCAGCAATTCAGCAGTCCTTCAACATTACACAGCCCCTTTACCAGCCGTAAAAGTAGCTCTACTATTCAGACAATTGTATCTTGAACATCTGCATTTTTGGCTTTCAAAGCTTCAAGTACCTTTTCCGGGGTCATCGGCAATGAGTGTATCCTGACGCCTATGGCATCATACACGGCATTGGCTATAGATGGAGCTACGTTTACTATACCTGGTTCGCCTACACCTTTGGCCCCAAAAGGACCCGAGGGAACTGGCTCCTCCACCAGTATTACTTCAATCTGCGGTATATCAAGAATTGAAGGAATCTTATATGTAGCGAAGCTATCGGATAAAGTTTCCCCCGTACACTTATCTACAACAAAATCTTCGCTCAGTGCATATCCCAATCCCTGTACGGCGCCACCCTCGAGCTGCCCCTCCACATTCTGCGGGTTTATCGCCCGGCCAATATCATGAGCAACTACGTATTTTATTACCGTTATCACCCCAGTTTCGGCATCTATTTCTACCTCAGCAAAGCCTGCTTGAAAATTAGGGCAGTGGGTGCCAGATTGAAATGAGCCTGTAGCTGAGATATGCGCACCGGTTAGCTCATAATTGTATATGGCATCATGTGATATTTCAGCTACGCTGACCCCCTCCTGGGGTGCTGCCTTAACATAGACTCTGCCCTCTTTAATATCCAGCTTACTAGCTGAAACCTTCAGTTTTTCAGTAGCTAGCTCCAGTACTTGCCGCTTGATTTTACTACCGGCATCCATCACTGCGTTTCCAATGACATAGGTCGAGCGGCTGGCATGGGAACCGATATCAAACAGAGTAACATCTGTATCTCCGGTCATCACATGGATGTCTTCATAGCGTAGTCCCATGGTATCAGCAGCTATTTGACTGAGAACACCCAGTATACCCTGTCCCATTTCACATGGGCTCACTATAAGGGTGGCTGATCCATCTTCATTAAGTTTTATCGCGGCATTAGAGTGCTCCAGAAGGAAGCCGCCGGCGCCACTGGCGTGATTCATGATTGACATACCTATGCCGCGCCTCTTTCTGCTTTCCTGTTTCTTGCCCCACCCACCCCACTTTTCCCTCCACCCTATTCTTTCAGCGCCCAGCCTTATGCATTGCTCCAATCTACAATGTTCCAGAGGAACCGGTATAAAGAAACTGGGTTCACCAACTGTTTTGATATTTTTCAACCTGAACTCCACGGGATCCATTCCTATCTTCTCAGCCAGCATATCAACTACTTGCTGGAGGACAAATGCTCCTTCAGGGTTACCATAGCCTCTAAAACCGCTGGTAGTGGGAGTATTGGTATAGACTATAGTCGCCTCACCTGAAATATTGGGGCAGCGGAACAATCCCAGAGTCGCCTGCATATTAACAGCAGTCGTCGTTCCGCTATGCGAGAAGTATGCACCCGCATCTGAAATTATCCTGTCGCGTATGGCGGTTATAGTACCATCTTTATTTGCCCCCATTTTTATAGACTGGCGCTGTTCTGTCCGGCTATTCCAACCAGCAAATTCTTCTTCTCTGGTAACCTCTACTTTTACCGGTTTACCAGTCACCCTGGCCAGCATGGCGCATACTGGTTCCACACAAAGGCTGAGCCTGGCGCCAAAGCCACCGCCGACAGTTGGTGTTATCCACCTGATATCTCCCTCGCCAATGCCGAATATTCTCCTGGCAAAAGCCTTTTTGGCTAAATGTGGGTTCTGGCAAGGGGACCAAACGGTTAACCTCCCATCAGTGTCCCAGTAAGCCAGCGCGACGTCAGGTTCCAGATGGCAATGTTTTTGCTTTGAGTTCTGACCGGTGAATTCGGCTATATAATCAGATTCTTGAAACGCCTTTTCCACTTCACCGCAGTTGAAAGCATGACTTATGTTAGCAGCAATATTACGCTCCTTACTCTCATGTATCACCGGCGCCCCGGGTTTCATGGCTTCCACCGGGTCGAATACCGGCGGTAGCTGCTCGTACTGTACTTCGATAAGGCCCAGCGCTTGTTCAGCGGTGGATACATCAATGGCGGCTACTGCGGCTACCCAATCACCTACATACCGTGCCTTATCTGACAGGATATACTGGTCTAAAACCTCTCCCTCATAAACATGTGGAGGCAGTGCTTCAGCCATGGCCGACCTGGTAAACGGTGATTTGGGCACATCTTCGAATGTGATTATAGCTTCAACTCCAGGAAGTTTTTTTGCTTCGGAGGCATCGATTCTGGTGATCTTTGCGTGAGGATAAGGGCTCCTGAGAATCCTTCCTGCCAGCATACCCGGCAGTTTTATATCCGACCCATATTCGGCCGCACCGGTAACTTTTGGTGCTGCATCCGGCCGGGGTAACCTCTTACCTACCGACGTTAATTCCTGCGCCATTAACCTTTACCTCCTTTCCCTATCATTTCCGCTGCAGCTAATACAGCATCAACTATCTTTACATAGCCTGTACATCGGCATAGATTACCATCTAAAGCTAGTTTGACATCCTCTCTGGTGGGGGTTGGATTTTCATCTAATAGAGCTTTAGCCGCGAGAATCATCCCCGGTGTGCAGAACCCACACTGCACAGCACCATGGTCTATGAACGCTTGTTGAATGGGATGCAACGTGTTGCCTTGAGCCAATCCTTCTATAGTCAGGATATCTTTATTTTTAGCAGTTACAGCAAGGGTTAAGCAGGAGAGTATGGGTTTACCATCAACCAGCACAGTGCAAGCCCCACAATCGCCAGTGCCACAAGCATACTTTGTCCCCATGAGACCCAGTTTATCTCTTAAAACATCTATCAGCAGCATCTGTGGCTCAATTATTACTTCGTACGATCTACCATTCACTCTAAAATTTGCTAATTCTTTTATCATTGCATCCCTCTCCTGTATTATGCTTTAGCCCTGGCTACTGCTTTTTCTAACGCATCCTTAACCAGTACTTTAACCATCTCTTTTCTGTATATGGCGGTTGACCGGACGTCGGTTATTGGTTTTACTGATTCAGCGGCAGCTTCTGCTGCTCTGGCGATTGTTTTTTCACTGAGCTTTTGCCCCTGGAGGATTTCCTCAGCTTCAGTAACCCTGATAGGAGTCGGCGCCACTGAGCCTAAAGCTATCCTTACCTCCTTACACCTCTCATCGGCAACAGTCACAGTTACTGCGGCATTAACTTTGGCAATATCAGCCGCTGTCTTTGCCAGCTTCATGAAGGCACCACCTGTTCCAGTGGGCAGACTGGGCACGGCTATCTCCGTAACTATTTCATAAGGTTCCAGGATAGTTTTACCTGCTGCAACAAAGAGGTGTTCAATAGGTATGACCTTTTCAGAATCGGCACCGGTTACCTTTACTCTGGCAGCTAAAACAAATAAGACAGGCGCTATATCCGATGCAGGCGTGGCTACGCAAAGGTTACCAACAGCAGTGCCCATCGTCTTAACTTGAACTGAAGATATCTGATGAATTGCTTCATATAGAAACATCCATTCATTTTGAACGATCGCTGAAAGCTCTATTGACCGCAGGGTGACTAAGGCCCCAAACCTTAAGCCTGCCCCCTTACCAGCATCAATATAATCTAGCCCGGGCAGCTTCTGGAGACTGACCACATATTGAGGCATCCGTTGGCGTAGTCTCATCTTCAGCACCAGGTCCACTCCACCAGCCATTACCTTTGCCTGGTCACCGTGGATATTTAGAAGCCGTATCGCCTCATCAAGCGATGTGGGTTCGAAAAACTCGAAAGGCCTCAGCACTCGATACATAAGCCTATCCTCCTTGATTAAACATAAAAATTCACCAAGCAGTTTCACCTGAAGTTAATTTGAATTTATTATGAAAATGCAGTACACAAACTACAACAGATTAACAACTTGGCGCTTTGTTTAATAATATTCCTGCCTATTTTTCCCTATTACCTGGCAGCTCTCATAAGGGCGAAGACGGTATTTCTTTCATCACTGCCAACCCATACAATGGCTCCGTCCTGTTCGTTATTCTTACTGTAGTAACCCCAGCTCATATCAGGTGTTTCCGTTTTTCCTATCTCCTGCCAGCCATTTTTGGGCATCTCCATCTTATAGAACATAGTCACCATGCCCACGTCATTGACCTCATCGTTCATCCTATAATATCGCCATTCTACCTTTGACCAGTCTCCCTGCGCTGGAGGCATAGCCCAATTTCCCTTCTGTATTTGCTCAGCTCCTGCGTATATGGGTATATCATCCCAGGTAAGACCAGCTACTGCTGGTGGTGTCTCACCTCCCTCTCCACCTCCACCTCCATCTCCTCCGCCACCACAGGCAACTAGACTGGCGCAGCCCAGCACCATGATAAGTACAAGTACCAGTAATATTGCTTTTTTCAAGTTGGTCTTCCCCGGAATCGGTATTTTATTGAATAGTATAGGACAATTCGGTAAACGTCAATATCAATTTTTCATGGTGAACTTCCGACTCATTACTTACATAAAATGGCGTAATGTGCAGGTCGGGTAACAATACGATGGATTGTATAAAGTAATTGTGAGCTTGTTATGAATTCATGCATATAGCTATGCGGAGACTGAGAGTAGAATGGATGGTATTTTATTATACAGTGGCTAAAGGGAATGCCACCCTCACCACCCAGCACTTCAACATCTCAAGGAAGACCTTTTATAAGTGGTTCAACCGCATTAAGGACTCAAAATACGATGCCCAAAGTCCGAGTTGAGCAATCAAATTACAGTATAGAATCCTCCGTTTGGATTACATAGCGAGGTACCAAACATAATAAAGAAACAACATACGGAAATAATGGGGGAATATGGAATCATTTGCTAGACTCATCTCGAGGTCAACATTCTGGCGATTTATTATAAGGTAAGTAACCCCATTGGACGATGTGCTACAATAAAAATTGAGAAGGTGCTTTTACTATGCTGGCAGTTGAAGTTAATAATATAGTCAAGTCCTATGTAGATAAGACTGTGGTTAATGATATATCCTTTTCTGTCGCTCAGGGTGAGATATTCGGTCTAATTGGTCCTAATGGTGCTGGCAAGACCACCACTATAAGGATGATGATGGATATCATCAAGCCAGACTCAGGCGACGTGACAATCCTCGGCGAGAAGTTGACTGAAGCCAGCAAGAATAAACTTGGCTACTTGCCTGAGGAAAGAGGACTGTATAGGAAGTTGACTGTCATCGACTCTATCATCTACCTTGCCTCGCTCAAGGGTATGGACAGGCACTCAGCC
>CAZCKW010000047.1:0-8281 GCA_964499375.1 uncultured Dehalococcoidales bacterium | reverse complement strand
TATTTTTCCGGTAAATTTATCCAGGGCAGGTTGGTCTATGTCTATTCCTATTACCTCTCCCTGACTTAACCTTGCCAGTTCCAGAGTCGGGACGCCAGAACCACAACCTATATCGAGAATTCGAGGCCTGTCCATTTGGGGAAGCATCCGAAATGCCTTTCTCGTATATTTAAGCAGACGTTTTCTTATCTTGTCTTTTCGCACCTGGAATCGTTTTTCTCCAACCACCAATCTCCAATCTCCTCAATGTAATCATTGGGTTGTATATTAACTGGAAGCAAGAGTCTAAAGCAACGAGTAAATGATATACCCTACAATAAGATGTACTCCAAATAATGTATTATGCACTATTATGGTGGTTAGCAGACTACCCGTCTTTTGATAGGCATACCCCATGAGCAGACCTATTGCGGTTGTAAGTAATACTAAGAATACTACGTTGCTCAGAGGCATATTTAGGATTTCTATGAAATGGAATCCACCCCAAAAGATTGCCGCGAGTACAGTTCCTATATGCAGATATTGTCCTAGAATCTTCACATATCCTTCAAGATTCTTCATCAGATAAGTTTGAATCATACCTCTAAACATCGTTTCTTCACATAAACCCACAATAATCCATTGAAAAGTCATATTACCTGCAATACTAACTGCAGTAACTGGTTGCGGAATACCCAGAGGGACGTTACCAACAATTTGAGGGATGTACCGTAATGACAGAAGAAAGCCGAAAATCGCTCCCACTATAGCCATTCGCTTATGTGTAAAGGTCGGTGGCGTTTGTTTTAAGTTAAAACCATATTCTCTTAGCCTTCCCCTCGTGACATAGCAAATTATGAGAAAAGGTATTAGAAACTGAGGGATATGAACCAAACTTGCAAGTACCCAGGGGTCTAGCCATTTGTAGTTTACATATATGGCGACAATGGACAGAACCACTAATGCTGTTACGCCAAGCATTTTAAGTATTGGTGTGAGTCTTAATCTTATTGGCTCAACAGCATTTTCTTTCATAGCATTACTGTTTCCTGCTCAGTATAATACGGAATATGCCAAGCAATATATTCATTCTCGGCACTCTTTTCATATAGGTTCGATAGTCATTACCAAACTGCTCTATTAGGCGTTGGTCTTCCTCTCTACAACTCATGTAGATAACCACAGTGCCTATCGCGCCAAGCACACCGAATAACCAGTGCGGGTACCATAGCAATGTGGTGAGAAATATTGAGAAAACTCCACCGGTGTATTGCGGATGCCTAACGACGGCATAAATCCCGGTATCAACCAAGCGAGTGGTATTTACAAACGATTTCCCTTTAGGAACCCCACCCCGTCGTGGGAACATGACTATGGGAGCCATGACCAGTACCATGCCGAATGCCCATACCACCCAACCAATGATGAATAATGCCGGGTATGATTCTACTTCTATAACACCTGTCAGGGTGAGTGGATTAACTGGGAAACAGGCAATACCCAGGATGGTAATAAGCGCGCTCCAGAGGATATTCTTCCATTTTTGAGATGACAAGTTTTTACCCATCTCTTTATCTTGTTCCAATGGTTTTCCAGTTTTTAACCAGCAGTACTATACCGTACTATTGGTAATGTTTCACTAAGCAGCACTGGTGCGGAAACGCCATACGGCTATGATGCCGAATACTACCGCGAAGCCGGCGAGGGCTAACATCTCCGGAACCACGGCACTGAAGTCGGCGCCAAAGAGCATCAATTTATTGAAGCCGGTGGTTGCCCAGCCGTGGGGAGTTATCTTGGCTAAGGCCTGCATCCATTTTGGGAGGATGAAGAGAGGCCACCAGCAGCCCCCGAGGGGTGCCAGCACCAGCGAGGCAAGTACAGCTATAGAAGAGGCACTCCGCTCAGTCTTAACCAGGGTAGCCAGCATAATGCCAAAGGCTGAGGACATAATTATCATCAGGATGGAGAGGATGATAATGGCGACAGGAGACAGCCCAAGGTCGGTGTTGAATGCCAAAATACCTACCGTCCAGAATATTGCTATCTGAATGAAGCCTTTAGCGGCTGTACCCAAGAATGTACCCCCTAGAATGGATTCACGTCTCACTGAGCCAGCCAGCAACCTTTCTAAGGTATGGTTCTGGCGTTCACGTACTATCCTTTCCGCCGACAGAGCAGCAGTAAAGAAGACGAACATCACCAGATAGCCGGGAAGAGTCTGGTTAGACGGGTTTTCCGCCTCTATCTCTCCCACCTTCTCCGTCTTGAACTCCAGGAAAGATTCCCCGGCGGCTATGCCCTCTTGCTTTGAGAAAAGCTCCTGGATAGTCTGCTCAATACCCGATATGTCGCCAGAGATGTCTAGCCCCTGCTCTACCAGCAGCTCTATGGTGGCACTGACAGCCACCTGCTGTGAGCCAACCCGGGAGGCAATGGCGTGGGCCAGCCCGTTGAGGGCAGCTCTGGTGTTGACGTCCTCGGCATCGGCTACCACTTCCAGCTGAGCCCCATAGCCCATGAATACCCCTTCGGTGAAATCCGCCGGAAAGGATAGGAAGCCGGCTATCTCTTTATCCTCAACTGCCTGGTGAGCTTCGTCATAGTCCTTAAGCCAGACGAATTTCGGTTCACCGGGCTTGAGTTGAGATTCATCCCTGGTCTCCATAGCCCCGATTATCTCATAGCTCAGACCACCCTCTGTCTCCTGGGTGGCTAGATGAAGTTCTAATCTGGGATCCTCACTATCTCCACCCATAAGACTAAACAGAATTATGAAAAAGAAGGGGAAAAGTATGGCGAAGACCAGGGCTAGACGGTCAGTAGCAAAGAGTCTCAACTCCTTCAAAGCGATGAACCAGATATTGCTCAGTTGTCTCATAGCTTTCTATCTACCTCCGGGCATAACCTTAAAGAGAATTCGGCTGAGAACGAGCCCGACTACGATAACCCCTGCCAGTACCCCCAGCTCCAGACCCACATCAGCCAGGGAGCCTCCCTGGACTATTATCGTCTTAAAGGCGTCGTTGGCGTAGGTATTAATAGATGCTCTGCTCATGGTATGCAGCACCGAGCCTTCAGCGATTTCAAAGAAAGTACCGCCCAGCATGACCATAACCATGGTGAAGAAGATGGCAATCCAGGTAGCCCCGTCTTCACTGGGGGCGATGGAGGCAATGACAAGTCCCAGGGCACTGGCAGCAGCAGCGAAAATGAGGGCGATAAACAGACATTCAACGAAGGAAAGAGGGGTGAAAAGTTGAAAGACCATGTAGGCCAAGACTAACAAAATGAGAGTCTGCACGAAACCGCGGGAGCTACTAGCTAGAAACTTGCCCATAAAAAGCTGCCCCACGCTGAGCCGCGTGGTGAGCAGCCGCTCCAGGGTTCCTTTCCTGCGCTCTTCAACGATAGCTCTGGCGCTCAGGGTTACAGCAAAGAGGACAAACATGGTAACGATACCGGGTAGGAATTGGTTGACCGGGTCAGGGCTACTGCCCACTATCTCCTCCCTAACCCCCACGATGGGATGCTCGCGTTCTCGGTCCAGGAATTTCTGAGTGGTAATTTCTATACTTTCTTGTGAAATATCCCTTCCCGCAAGAGTATTTTTAACCTGACTCAGTACCTGAAATTCCTGGTTCATCTCCTCAGCCACACCACGAACCAGGCTGGCTACTATCTGCCCCTCATCCCCACCATTACCTCTCTGTTTAAAGACCAATTGTGCCGGCTCTCCAGAGGTGAGCTTATCGGAGAAACCCTTTTGTATATAGAAGACCATTAGCAGGTCAGACCTGTCTAACTTGGAATCTGCCTCCTGGGGAGAAAGCAGCTCGACATCAAGGTTCTCGAGCTCGCTAAGCTGCTCTAACAGGAGAGTGGAGAAGATGCCTCCCTGGTCTTCATTTACCACATGGGCAGTGCCGTGGAACAGGGATTGCCCGCCAAAGGCACCATACATCAGAGCGAAGACGGCTATGGGCAAGAGCAGACTGAAAGCCAGGTCAGCCTTATCCTGCAGGTAGGTGCGAACTTCCCTCAGGGCGACTATTAAGGCTCTAATCATATCCTCGCTAATCGCGGAGGCTTCGGCCGGTTAGTTTCAAAAAGACATCCTCCAGGGTTACCTGTTCTGGTGGTCCAATTTGTTTTTTGAGTTCCAGAGGCGTATCTATCGCGATTATCTGGCCTCCATCAATAATGGCAATGCGGTCGCAGAGACGGTCGGCTTCCTCCATGTAATGGGTGGTGTAGAGAATAGTCATTCCCTTATCCCGAAGACCTTCAATAGTTTCGTAGATATTGTTCCGCGACTGCGGGTCTATGCCTACTGTTGGCTCATCCAGAAAGAGAAGCTCGGGATGACCCATGAGGGCAATAGCCAGGTTGATGCGCCTCTTCATACCTCCGGAGAACTTAGCTATCTTGCCTTTGGCTCTCTCCGCCAGCCCCATCAGCTCCAGGTGAGCCATAGATTGAGCCTGCGCTTCCTTACCATTTAGCCCCGCCATCCGGCCAAAGAAGACCATATTGTCTAGTGCAGAAAGGTCTTCGTAGAGGGCTAACTCCTGTGGACAGACCCCAATGAGATTGCGAACCTCGTCAGCATTATGCCGTATGGAATAGCCTCCTATGGTGACATCGCCGCGGTCTGGTTCCAGAACTGTAGACAGTATGCGTATGGTTGTGGTCTTGCCGGCGCCATTGGGTCCCAGAAGGCCGAAGATTTCACCTTTATAGATGGTGAAAGAAACGCCGTTGACAGCCTTGAGCTCATTGAAGCTTTTGTGGAGGTCTTGTGCTACCAGAAATTCTTCAGCCATAACCTTACCCCCTAATTCGCCTTACTATAATTACAGTTTGCTCATGTTAGCCCTCATAATATCCCATCGATCCAAGAGATGCAATTTAGGATTAATTGACTGTTTTTTCTTTCTAAGCCACCAGAACCGTGCTAATACACCAGCGACTAACCAGTGGTATTTTGCTTCAAAAACTCTTTCTACCCCGTGTGGGAGGGGTAGAGGGTGTAATTGCTTCCTCTTTTAGCGTTATGTGCAGTTGGTGGGAAACTCAGTGGGCTTCCAGACCATCTAGCAGTGATTCAATTCGGGTGGTTGACAAAGATGAACAGGGTAGTAGAATATAGCAAAACTTTAATTCCTGAAATTGAGCCCCAAGGGCAGCACACAAATTGGGGGGGGCAGGAGGGTTTGGAATAGAATGAGGGGGCACTAGAGCCAATTATTAGGTTCCTGTGCCCTTTTTTGTTGTATTTTAGCGCCCAAGTCTCCAAATAGAGGAGGTGAGTAAATGCCATATTGTCCAAAATGTGGAGAACGAGTCAGTGAGAGTGATGTTTTTTGTAGCAGGTGTGGTGCCAGGCTTGGAACAGAGCCAGGCAATTTAGAAAGGGCGGCGGTTGAAACCCCAGAAGCGAAAGATGCTGCTGACCAGATAGTATCGGCTAAAATTCCCAAAACAAAAGAAGAAAGTGGGAAAATACAGAGACAATTAAAAACAGAAGTAGCGGTCAAAACGAAACCGCCTACTGCCACAGCAAGAGTGTCTAAGAGCATTATTACGGCGCAATCTGCTATCCCTGCAGAAATACCTGAGGTACTACTTACAAAAAAACCGACAGCCGCTGGCATTTTAAATATCCTGGCCGGAATGATAGAGCTCATAATAGGATTTAACCTCAGTCTATTCGAAGAAAACCCCTTTGGATGGTTTCTTGCCTTAGTAGGAATTATAGCCCTAGTCAGTGGAGTCTACGCCATTAAGCGGGATGTATGGGGATTTACCCTTGCCGGAGCTATCTGCTCTCTTGTTGCTTTCCCATTAGGCATAGCGGCTATCATACTCCTAGTTCTCTCAAGAGGTGAATTTAAGCCTTTACCTTACGGCCCGGCAGCAGTTAAAGCACCGTTACTGTCCACCACCCCTGGCAAGGAGGAAACTAAGGTGGTCACGGTAAAAGTAGAACCGGTAGTAAAAAGGAGAACCGCCAGGAAGAGTGCCAAATCACTATACTCTACCGATAACAAGGAGGAAACTAAGGTGGTCCCGGCAAAAACAGAACCGGTAGTAAAAAGGACAACCGCCAGGAAGAGTGCCAAATCACTATACTTTAACGAAAAAAATAATGTAGGAACGCGGCAAAGTACTGTGGATCAGGCTATTGCTTACTGGAATATAAGAAATATGCGGCAGAAGTTTGACCCCTTCGTGTTGTACGTTTTTGACGATGAAGCTGATGCACGCACCGCTTTACTGGAATTGGATTGCATACACCAGGCTGAGGATACTGGTAACATAATTTGTACAGAGCCTTTGATTTTTGGATATTATCAGACCGAAAGTGGGCGTTATGAGTCAATTATGGCTGGAGAAAATCTAACTCATGAGCTGTGGCAAAAAGCAAAGGCAAGTTTCAAAAAACACGGTGGGCAACGCAGAAATGATCAGAAACCAGAGAAACTGTCGGCTCCTAAAACCAAGAAAGTGGAAAGTCTTGCTGGAAAAGTAAAGTTCGTCCGTAAGTATACTCATGGCGAGGGTGTTTATGAAACATATAAATGTGACGATGCCGAGCTGGCTAAGGAATTCCTGATGACCAAGAGCGTAGATAAGCAGAAGTATTACTTGACAGTGGAAACGCCAATGGGCAATTGGGGAATGGACATTAAGGGTTTGTACAAGGAACACCTGTTGTCCTGGCAGACTGATATAGCGTCGGGGGAAGTGGTAGGTCTGGCTTTGGGGCTACCAGACAGTTTCTCCCTGGAGGTGGCAGCTAGAGGTATCAATGACAATTTCGTGGTAGGGGTCAAATGTGGTCACTGCGAGCACCAGTGGGTAGAGGGACTCCGCTACCAGGACTGGACAGTGGTACAGTGCCCCAAATGCCAAAAGAGAAATAAAATTCATTCGGACAGTTACCACGCTTACTTTGTTAAGTAAAAGGCGAACATCCATGTATGCATGGCTGTTAGACGAAACTGCTTGAAGGAGAGTAAAAATAAGTATGCAAAAGCAAGTTGTAGAGATGATTGAATTGTTGACTCGGACCATGGAAATTAGGCATACCAGCTATCATATTATTAAGGGGCTAAACAACAAAGGAGGCTATGATTGACATGTCCACTGCATTAATAATTATCGGATTCCTTGCGCTGGCGGTTGGGGTGATTGTGCTAATCGTTAACGCTGTCAGGAAAAGGCCGGTAAAGCTTTGGGGAATAGTAGCTGCGGTTGGCCTTGCCCTACTTATAATAGGCTCTGTTATCATCCCTTCGCCACATTCGCCAGCGGAATTTGCAATCACTTCCTTAACAGTGGTGCCGAAGGAAGTTATACCTGGGGAAGGTGTTACGATTACCGCAAGTGTGGAAAATACAGGTGGAACTGAGGGAGTCTACCATGCAGCATTGATCGTTGATGGGATAGAAACAGAAGACAAAAGCATCACTTTAGCTGCTGGAGAGGAGAAAATCATTTCATTCAGCTTTGCTAAGAACGTCCCTGGCATTCACAACATTGAGCTAGGACAGTTCGCAGACACATTTAAAGTATTAAAGGTATTAAAGCCCGCCGAGTTTCAATTTAGCAGTCTCGATATCGCTCCTAATCCAGTTAATGCAGGGGAAGAGACAACGGTAAGAATAAGCATTAAAAATGTGGGAGAGGCCGGGGGCACTTATACCGTTTCGCTGTTGGTGGACGGGATAGCCGAGCAGACAAAGGATACTACATTGGCAGGGGGAGCTATGGGGTCAGCATCCTTTGCAATATCCAAAGGCTCATGTGGCAGCTATAACATCGAAGCAGGTGGCCTAAAAGATACCCTTGAAGTGATACAGATTGAGCGATTGTCCACAGGAAGCTTCTTAGTGAAAAAGCTATCCGGCGGTTCGGGAAAGTTAAAGGTTGAAAATGGATTAGATTTAGATGCGGTTGCAATTCTATCTAGTTCTAAAGAGCCAAAAGACCCTTTAATGGCGGTATATATTCAAGCGAATGATTCTTATACCATTAGGGAGATAAAAGGTGGCACTTATGTTCTGTACTTTGCTCTTGGAGAGGATTGGGACAGCTGTTCGGAAAAATTCACTACAAAAGCAAAATACAAGCGATTTGAGGATGAATTTAATTTTACGCGTTACGACTATGAGGTTACTTTACATCCAGTTGTCGGCGGAACTGCAGGAACCGAACCTGTGGGTGAGGATGAATTTCCGGCAATTTAGGAGGTGAAAAATTGAAAACATAGCTTTCAGAACTGGTCAATACCGAC
>CAZCKW010000046.1:0-8465 GCA_964499375.1 uncultured Dehalococcoidales bacterium | reverse complement strand
TCCAGGTATTTTCTGGCATCGGCGAAGTGAAGCTCTACTCGAGGGTCATTAAAGGAGTTTTGATGGAAGGAGGGTAAAAATCGGTGACAAACATCTATCACTTGCTTATCAATATCCACCATAATAGCCCTGTTAACTGACTTGTGTGTCAGGACCTCTCTCAAAGTTGCACCTTCACCTCCGCCGGCGACAAACACCCTCTCAGGGTTGGGGTGAGTGAGCATGACAGGATGTACCAAAGTTTCGTGGTAAATGAACTCATCACACTCACTGGACTGGATTTTACCGTCGAGCACAAGGCAGATACCAAAGCTGCCGGTCCTGATGATGTCTATGGTCTGGAATTTACTTCGTCCTGAATATATCACCTCCTTAATACTGTGTAACGTGGTAAGGTCAGGGCTGATATAATCGTGAAACCATTTATGTTTATCAGGGTCTTTATCGTTCATTTTACGGCACAACTAATCTGGCTATCTGCTACAATACCTCTTCGCAATTCGGTTGAGGAGTGTTTCTTGGCTTCTAGCCTTTGTACAATCAGCCTGGCAGCCTCTTCAGGTTTTACACTATCTCCGCAGGTAAAAACATCAACGGCAGCATAATTGTACTCAGGCCAGGTGTGAATAGAGATGTGCGATTCAGCGATGTTGACTATCCCACTCACACCGTGGGGCGAGAAACGGTAAAAGGTTTCACCTACCACGGTTGCGCCACATTGGATAGCAGCTTCGTTAAGACAGTTTTTAAGAAAATCCAGGTCATTTAGCACTTCCTTATTGCAGTCTTCTAATTCCAGTAACAGATGTCTTCCAAGCGCATACAAATCACCTTCCCTCCTTTAAAGTATAGATTGGCAGCAAAGTCCTTAAGATGGTAAAGCAGATTTTATATCTTGTGCCCCTGGGGGTCAAGGGTGGTATAGTTGGTATTGGAGAGAGTGCAGGTTTCTGCTACAATATCAACTTTGAAGCTTATGTCTGGGGAGAAAGGACTGGTTACCATCTACACTGCCAAGCAAATGGAGGCGCAGATAATCAAGGGGCGGCTGGAAAATGAAGGCATACCTGCTTTATTGAGCTATGAGAGCGCCGGCTTGATATATGGCCTTACCATTGATGGTTTAGGTGAAGTAAGGATAATGGTTCCCAGGCATCTGGCAGAGGAAGCTAAAAAGATTTTAGGAGTTTGAACTGTGACTTCGAGATTAGAGCACATAACACAACAGCGGCTGGATAGCCTGGGTAGAATTCGAGATTGCGGGATAGACCCTTATCCCGGTTTTTATGCCACCAACCATACTACCCGGGAGGCTATTGCCCTCTTTGACCGGGAGGGGGAAAGCTTGCAGGCTATTTCTATTGCCGGCCGTGTTATGGCTAAACGTAAAATGGGCAAGATGACCTTTTTTGATATTCGCGATGGCTCGGGTAAGATACAGCTTTGTTTTCTCTACAATACCCTGGGTATTGATAAGTATAAATTCCTTGGGGAGGTCGATATCGGCGATATCATAGGCGCAAAAGGCAAGCTTTTCAGGACAAAGGCAGGGGAGATTACACTGGGAGTATCCAGCTTCACCATGTTGTGCAAGTCCCTGCGCCCGTTGCCGGAGAAGTGGCACGGGTTAGCCGATGTGGAAAAGCGATATCGGCAGCGGTACCTTGACCTTATTTCAAATGAGAACGTCAGGGATATTTTTACCTTACGCAGCAGGATTATCGCTGCTGTGAGGAGTTTCCTGGATAGTCGGGGCTTTATGGAGGTGGAGACTCCTGTGTTCCAGCAACAGGCAGGTGGGGCATTAGCACGCCCATTTATCACACATCATCAGGCACTGGACGAGGACCTTTACCTGCGTATCGCTCTGGAACTCCACCTTAAGAGGCTGATAATAGGCGGTTTTGACAGGGTGTATGAAATGGGGCGTGTCTTCCGTAACGAGGGTATTTCTATTAAGCATAATCCAGAGTTCACTTTACTTGAGTGCTATCAGGCTTATGCCGATTATAATGTCATAATGAATCTGGTTGAGGAGGCAGTGGCCTATATTGCTCGTGAGGTACTGGGTGGTACCAGGATTAGCTGTAATGGTAAGACAATTGACCTTGCTCCGCCGTGGCAAAGGCTTGACCTGCGCCAGGAAGTTAAGAAGCGCTGTGGTATTGATTTTGAAGATTATCCCGATACTGCCTCACTGAGGGCACAGATGGTGGAAAAGGGGATGGAGGTTGACCCGGGCAAGGAAAGAGGGAAGCTGATAGATGAGTTGATTTCTGTCTTTGTTGAGCCCAATCTAATTCAGCCGACTTTCCTGCTGGATTACCCGGTGGAGATGTCACCTCTGGCCAAGAGGAAGCGGGACAATGACCGACTGGTGGAGCGTTTTGAGGCGTTTATAAACGGTGTGGAAGTTGCCAATGCCTTCACCGAGCTCAATGACCCTGTAGAGCAGAGAGAGCGTTTTCGCCAGCAACTGAAGGGACGAGTTGAGGATAAGGAGGCGGAAGTCGCCGATGAGGATTTTCTCCAGGCCCTGGAGTATGGCATGCCACCCACCGGCGGTCTTGGCGTGGGTATTGACCGCCTGGTAATGCTGCTGACTGGCCAGAGTTCTGTTCGGGAGGTTATACTTTTTCCTCAGTTGAGGGCAAAATCGGAGTCCTGACTTTGAATGTAACGGAGGAAGGGGAATAAATGCTTGATGTTAAGCTTATCCGTGAGAATCCTGAAGTTGTTCGTCAAGCGTTGGAGAAAAGGGGTGATTTCCCCCCACTGGAGGCTGTTCTTGGAGCTGATGAACGTTACCGCGATTTGCTACGCCAGGTGGAATTGCTACGCGCTCAGCATAACGAGGCGAGCAAGCAGCTAGGCAGAGCTGAGGATAAACCTGCCGAACTCATTGCCAGTATGCGTCAGATGGGGGAGCAAATATCTGCTTTGCAGCAGGAGACCAGCCAGGCCAAAGCCAATCGTGAGTCATTGTTGCTGGAATTACCGAACATCCCTCACCCCGGTGTGCCTCTGGGGAAGGATGAAAGCGACAATACTGTGGTGCGTACCTGGGGTGAGCCGAGGGAGTTCTCCTTTAAGCCATTGCCTCACTGGGAGCTGGGTGAAAAGCTGGACATAATAGATTTCAAAAGGGGGGTGAAGCTCTCAGGGTCTCGATTTTATGTGCTCAAAGGAATGGGGGCACGTCTTCAGCGGGCACTTATCTCTTTTATGCTGGATTTGCATGTGACCGAGCATGGCTATAGTGAAATTTATCCTCCTTTTATGGTCAGGAGGGAATGTATGGTGGGCTCAGGGAACCTGCCTAAATTCAGCGATAATCTATATCATGATAGCGAGGATGATTTCTGGTTCATACCCACAGCAGAGGTTCCGTTAACCAACTTGCATCGTGATGAGATACTGGATGCTGATGTTTTGCCTCTCAATTATGTTGCCTGTACTGCCTGCTTCCGTCGAGAGAAGATGGCTGCTGGTAAAGATACGCGAGGTATCAAGAGGGGTCATCAGTTTGATAAGGTGGAGCTTTATAAGCTTACCGAGCCAGAGAAATCTGATGAGGAGATAGAGAAGCTGGTAGCTGATGCCGAGGATGTATGTCGCAGATTAGGCATACCTTATCGTGTGGTGCAGCTATGTACTGGCGACCTTGGGTTTGCGGCCTGCAAGACATATGATATCGAAATGTGGGCGCCAGGTTGTGGTGAGTGGCTTGAAGTGAGTTCTTGCAGCAACTGTAGCGACTTTCAAGCCAGGCGAGCTGGCATTCGATATCGCCCCCAGCCTGGTGCCAGGCCATGTTTTGTTCACACGCTCAATGGGTCCGGTCTGGCTTTGCCACGAGTTCTAATCGCTGTGCTGGAGAATTACCAGCAGCCTGATGGCACTGTGTTAGTACCAGAGGTATTACAATCCCGCATGGTGATATAACCTTGTGTTGCCAATCTACTTATGCTCCACTTTACTCGCTACGCGCCGCAATATAGTTGATAGATAGCATGAAAACTTTGATTATCCAGAATCTTGAGAGTAAAATTAGAGCTTGGCTGAAGGAGGTAGTGTTATGATAGAAATGAAGATTGATAGCATTCGGGTGAGCCTGATGAATTATCAGCGTGTGGTGATTTTAAAAGAAAAAGCAGCTAATCGGTATTTGCCTATCTGGATTGGCCCTGCTGAAGCAGATGCCATTGCGGTGAAACTACAGAATATCGAGCTGGCACGCCCACTGACCCATGATTTATTACAATCTGTGATTGGCACCTTGGGGGCTTCGGTCAATTTTATTGTGGTTAGTGAGCTTCAGAATGATACCTTCTTTGCCAAGCTTTCTCTTAATGTTGATGGTGAGCAGGTGGAGGTTGATTCCCGGCCCAGTGATGCATTAGCACTGGCAGTAAGGGCTGGGGCACCAATATATGCTGAGGAAACGGTATTGGATAAGGCTGGCATTATACTTGAAGAGGGAACAGGTGAGCCTATTTCGGAAGGCAAAGTCGATGAGCAGGAGATGAAGGGTTTATCCGCCTATAAAGACTTCATAGATACACTTGATCTGGAGGATTTTAAGAAGCGCCAGTCTTAAATATGTGTGGGGACGAGGCTTTAGCAGGGGAAATGGTCAGTATTCATGCTGGCACATGCCAGGTGGGGTTTTCCCTTTAGTGAAATTCAGATTTTTCACTGTTTGGGCCATGATGAACTGGGGGATGTCGTTTTGAAGTTCGTACAATAGGAGGTGAGGCCATGCCTGAGGTAGGATTTTATAGTACCCCGGTGGGGGAAATCATGAATGAGAATCCGCCATTGATTGAGAGGGGTGCGTCCATATGTGCTGTTGCCAAGAGGGTATGTATGAAAAGGCGGCATGTCTGGGTAGTTGAAGGAAAAGACAGCAGGAAACTGGTAGGTGTTATTACCGAAAAAGACCTTCTGGATGTTGTTAGTCCGTTACCTCACAGGTCTTATACCACCGGCATGATAAGTCCCAAATCTTTACATCACGCCGAACTGGAAAAAGCCGAGGATATAATGGCTAAGCCCGTAATAAAATGTCAGCCGAAGACAACTGTGGAGGAAGCGCTTTGCCTTATGACACAGCATGGAGTGAGGAGACTGGCGGTAGCAGAAAATGATGAAATACTGGGGGAACTGTCTCTGACCAATGTGATACATGCTTACTTCTCCATATAGAAGGGTTTACCAAGGATTTTCGCTGAAATGGTGGGGTGGAACTTCGTACGGTAATTGGCCAGATTATAACAGGACACGGATACAAGTTCTTTCTGGGCCTATAATTCTACAAGCTCAGCATAGTAGAAGAGGTATATGGAAGGAATAAACGTAATATTAGCACTGGGGCTGATAGTGGTACTGGGTTTTTTCGGCGGTTTAGCGCTGGAGAAGCTCAAGTTTCCCAGGATTACCGGCTATATAGTTATAGGTGTGTTACTGAGCCCTTCTCTTCTGAACGTAATATCCACAGAAACAATAGGAGAGCTGGGCGTAATTAACGATATTGCTCTGGGGCTTATAGCATATCTGATTGGTGGCAGTCTTCACTTGGAGTCCGTGCGGAAAGTCGGCAAGAGCATTGCTGCAATACTTCCGTTTGAGGCCCTGGGCGCATTGTTCCTGGTCACGTTAATCTTGGCTCTACTGGGCCGTTTAATCATTCCAGGTGGAACCTTCTGGCAGACTTATTTTCCCATGGCTTTTATCATAGGTGCGGTATCGTGTGCCACCGCTCCGGCGGCAACGATGGCGATAATAAGTGAATACAAGGCAAAAGGTCCCTTGACCACGACTTTGTTGGCGGTGGTTGCGCTGGACGATGCGATTGCGGTTGTGGCCTTTTCCGTTGCTTTGGGTATATGCCAGCCCCTGGTGAATGGTCTGGATGCCTCGGCTTACCAAATACTGGCTGTCCCTCTTTTGTATATATTGGAATCTATGGCCATAGGCGCTGTTTTTGCTATCGCTTTGATGTATATGGCCAAACTGGTGAAAACTCGCTGTTTGCTGTTGGTTGTGGTTTTCGGGATGATAATGCTGTGTGCTGGCGTTACCAGTTACCTTGGCGTTTCAGCAATTCTGGCTAATATGGTTGTTGGCTTTATCGTGGTAAATAAAACAAGAAGGCAGGATATGTTTACTGTGGTCGAGGGAATCGAGGATGTAATCTATGCCATGTTCTTCGTATTGGCGGGATTGCATTTCGACCTAAGCGTAATGAAGGTCGCAGGTATATTAGCTTTGCTAATCGTTCTGGCCAGATGTGTGGGTAAATATACAGGAGTAAGGGCAGGTGCCAGGATTTCTCACGCGCCGGATGTGATAAAAAAGTACCTGGGGTTTGCGCTATTACCAAAAGCAGGGGTTACTATAGGCTTGATTCTTCTAGCATCGCTTGAATTTCCTACCTTTGGCACACTGATGTTAAATGCGGTGTTGGCTTCAACCATCATAAACGAACTGATTGCGCCACCTCTGACGAAATATGCCATTTTTAAGGCAGGGGAGGCGAGAATTGATACCTATGATAAAGGCAACTGAACCAATATGGCTTTAATTGCGGGACCCGGGGGAACTTTTTAAAATCAACACGGGAGATTATAAAAGGATTGGAAGCCTTGTTTTATTGACAGCCTTGATTACACTATTTCTAATCTGGCTCTAGTATCATCCTTAGCTGCTTTTACTCGTAAGAGTGTGCGCATCGCTTCGGCTACCCGACCCTGTCTACCAATAACCCTACCTTTGTCATCGGGGGCAACCTCCAGCTTGAGTAACACTCCTTCGTTATTAGTCTCTTCGGTGATGCTCACTTTATCAGGCTCGGCAACAATTGATTTAACGATGTATTCTATTAGTTCCTTCATTCTTATCTCCTTAGCAACTAATTTTGGTTTGAGGTTTGTTGTTGCTTGAACTTGTCTATGATGCCTGCTTTGCGCAGTAAACTGTGAACTGTTTGTGTGGGTTGGGCTCCGCGGCTGAGCCATTGTAATACTTTTTCCTCATTGATGCTCACGCTGGCAGGCTCAGTCAGGGGATTATAGTGACCCACAATCTCAATGAAAGCACCATCACGGGGTGAACGGCTATCGGCAACTACCACCCGGTAAATTGGTTTGTGTTTCCTTCCTACCCTTCGTAATCTAATTTTGACCATTCAGCGTGGTATTATCCTATAAGTGACACAGGTTTGTCAAGGGTGAAGTCTCTTGGCATAGCTATAGTGAGCGCTATGTTGATTATGTCATTCCCTGGAGGTATTATTTCTGGGGTGAATAATAGTGGTATCTTCCAGGCTTGGGTGTGAGTCAGATATAACAGCTTATCCAGCTTGATTGCAGAGGCCTTAATAGAAATTATCCCATGAAACGACGGGAGGCTTTGGCTAAATTCCCATTCAAACAACTGGTAAATTAAAGAACCTTTTAGGATTATCCCAGGTAACTTTCTCTATTACCTCTCTTTCCACTCCCATCTTTTTCATGGCCAGAATTACTCTTGGAACTGAGAAATAGCCATCATTTCCGTATCCGAGTTCAGAGTTTATCAGAAGCTTATCCCTTTTATCTGGATTTTTAAGAACAATTTCGGCAGCAACTTCAGGAGGCATCTTATCATGACACACGCTCAATCCCACCATCGCACCAGTGCTCAGGCGGAAGTCAAGCGTATTTTCGGCAGTGTGGTCTAAAACCACCCTGTTCAAGGGGAAATTTTCCTCCTGAATAACATCAACTATTTGCTTTATCACCGCAGGTGCTTGAGGTGATGAACGAATGGCACTGTGCACTATTATGGGGAGATTATGCTCTTTAGCGATGTTTAGTTGTGCCCTGAAAAGCTTCACTTCATCTTCGATACCCACATCGAGTCCTATCTCACCCATACCTACTACTCTTTCGTGCTTGAGGTACTCTGGAAGCTGTTTCAAACATTCCTCGACAGCATCAGGAGTTAGTCCATAGAATGGTATGCCTAAAGTAACATAAGCTTCGAAGCCTATAGTCTGGGCGTTTTTAACCTCAAAGCCCAGAAATCTCCTCCACAGCTGCAGGAGTGTTTCTGCTGAGGATAAACCTTTGAGCCTGTGTGGCGAAGGTATAACTATTGCCTCCATTCCTGCCATGGCAAGTTTTTCAAGATCTAAATCGCTTATCACATGCGTATGAATATGAGGGTCGATAAATCGCATAACAAAACCTCCTTAAGCTTTCTAACTCATCAGGTATCGGCTATACTCATCGCGAGCTATTATGATGGTAAATTAAACTTACTCACCACTGCTGAACGACACTCCCAAATCTGGAATGGGTTTAGCAACCCTTATTTGGGATTTCCCAGTTCAGCTCGCAATGAGGCATCCTGACCTTCATTACTTCGTCGCCAATAGTATATCCATGACACCTGGTTGTCAATCACCTGAACGAGTACAA
>CAZCKW010000045.1:0-8530 GCA_964499375.1 uncultured Dehalococcoidales bacterium | reverse complement strand
GCCTTATTATCGAAGGAGAGAAGGCAGGAGTTGCCTATGTTGACATAACCACCAGCGAGTTTGCCACCACTGAGCTATCCGCAGATAAGGTTTCCTGTGAGATGGAAAGACTTAAACCCAGAGAGGTCCTTGTTCCGGATTCATCGCCGGCAGAGTTGAGAATGGCGGAGCTGGCAGGAGCGCTACCGACCACTGTAAGCAAGCTTGATGATTATTGCTTCGATTTGGAAGTTGCCCAGCAGGCTTTACTGGAACATTTTGGCGTGGCTACCCTGGAAGGCTATGGCTGTGCTCATTTGCCCCTGGCTATAAGGACTGCCGGCTCGTTAGTCCATTATGTCAAGGAGACTCAGAAAGATGCACTATCGCAGCTAACCGGTCTTGCTACCTACTCAACGGAATCCTTCATGGTTCTCGATGGGCAGACATGCCGCAACCTGGAGCTTTTTCAGGGTGGCAGATGGGGAGAAACCAGCAATTCTCTGCTCTCTGTCATTGACTTAACCAGGACGGCTATGGGCGGCAGGCTGCTAAAGAATTGGCTGGGTCATCCTCTGGTGGATATAACGGAGCTGGTTAAGCGGCAGGAGGCTGTTGACTGGTTTTATCACAATACTATGGCTTGTCATAAGGCTGTGGCGCTCCTGGCAGATGTCGCCGATTTGGAAAGGTTAATCAATCGAGTAAGAAGTGGCAAGGTTATGCCCAGGGAACTGATAACGCTGCGCTCCAGCCTGGAGAAAATACCGGAACTGAAGGAGTCGATAGAAGAAGACACTTTAAGCTGGTTAGCACTTGATTTGAAACCCTGTCCTGACAGTGTAAGTTTAATCGCTGAGGCTATTGCCGATGAGCCTGGAGATTTTGAGCATGGAGGAGTGGTAAAGGAAGGTTTTTCTGCCGAACTGGATGAACTGCGTAGCGGTTCGAAGGAGGCCAAGCAATATCTGGCCAACGTGGAGCAGAGGGAGAGGCAGCGCACGGGGATTAAGTCCCTGAAAGTGGGGTATAACAGGGTGTTTGGCTATTATATCGAGGTCTCCCGGGCTAATCTCAATCTGGTTCCTGCTGACTATATCCGTAAGCAAACCCTTGCAGAGGCAGAAAGATTCTTTACCCCCGAGCTTAAGGAATATGAGTCGCTGATACTTAATGCACAGGAAAAGATTACCGACCTGGAGGCTGCCATTTTCCGACAGGTTTGCCAGCAAATAGGTGCCGCGGGTGACCAGATTTTATCTACTGCCAGGGCAATTGCCCGTATTGATGTTTTTTGCAGCCTTGCGGAGGCAGCAGCGCGCCATGGGTATGTCAGGCCGGCATTGACCACCGATGATGTTATAGAAATTAAAGGAGGGCGGCATCCTGTGGTGGAGAGGTGCATAGGCAGCGATAGTTTTATCCCTAATGATACCTGCTTAAGCAATGAGGATAACCAGCTTATCATACTCACCGGGCCAAACATGTCGGGGAAATCTACCTATCTGAGACAGGTGGCATTGATAGTTCTTTTAGCTCAAACAGGTAGTTTTGTTCCTGCTGATTTGGCAACTATCGGTATTATCGACCGCATCTTCACTCGAATTGGTGCCCAGGAAGACCTGGCTGCGGGGCAGTCTACCTTCATGGTGGAGATGACCGAGACGGCCAGCATTTTGCACAATGCCACTGCTAAATCTTTAATCATACTGGATGAAATTGGGCGAGGCACGAGCACCTATGATGGGCTTTCTATTGCCTGGGCAGTAGCAGAGTTTATTCATGGCTCACCCAGGCTGGGGGCAAAGACTCTTTTTGCCACCCACTACCATGAATTAGTGGACCTGGCCAATACTTTACCAAGGGTGAAAAACTTCAATGTGGCAGTGGCTGAGGAGGGAGATAAAGTTATCTTTTTGCATAAGATTGTTCCTGGCGGCGCAGATAGAAGCTACGGCATCCATGTGGGGCAACTGGCAGGACTGCCCCGGTCGGTAATTAACAGGGCCCGGGAAGTTCTGGTTGAGCTGGAAAGTAGCCATACTTCTAAAAAAGCCAGGGCTTTCAGGCGGGAAGCACCTCAGCTTTCACTCTTCTCCGGGGATTCTTTACTGGCTGACGAGATTACCAGGCTTGATATCGATGCCATGTCACCACTGGAGGCTATTACCAGGCTGTATGAGCTTAAGCGGATGGCGAAGGAGGAATAGCTTGAGCACTGAAGAGTTAACAGGCGTTATACTAAGTGGATGATGTGGAAAGTCCAGGCGGATACTAAACTTGTAGGGTTAGTTATCGTTTATAATGTTAACAACAGTAGCAGGTGCTCAAATCTTACGGAGAAGATACACTGCTATTGGGGGGTGAATATATGAATAAGTTGTTCAAAATTTCAATTCCAGTGCTGTTGATACTGGGGCTGATGCTAGCAAGTGCCTGTGCATCAGCTCCCCCTACGCCAATGCCAACACCAGCGCCAGCACCGATGCCGGCGCCGATGCCCCCAGGGGAATTTCTTGATGGGGGTAAAGGATATCCGGAAGCTAATCTACCGGACGAGATGAACATAGAGCGCAAAATCATAAGAAACGGCTACTTAACTCTGGAGGTAGATGACGTAGCTGGAGATATAACCCAGATTGCCGAAGTGGCTGGTGAACTGGGTGGCTACGTGGTTTCTTCTCATAAACACGAAGATGACAGAAGTACTTCCGGCAGCGTCACCATCCGTGTTCCCGCCGATAGATTTAGCGAAGCCTTCGATAGGCTCCGCCAACTGGCGGTGAGTGTGCCCTATGAGAACACTGAGAGCCAGGATGTGACTGAAGAATATATCGACTTGCAAGCCAGGTTACATAACCTGGAGGCAACCGAAGCACAGTATCTGGCATTGATGGAGAAAGCAGAAACCGTGGAGGAAATACTTAAGGTACAGCAGGCGCTCTCAGGTGTCAGGGGGGAGATTGAGAGAATAGAAGGCCGCATAACCTACCTGGAGAGGACCTCCGATATGGCACGTATTGAGATAAGCCTTCAGGAAACGAAGAAGCTGACTGAACACTGGAGTGTCCCTGAGGTTTTCAGGTCAGCGGTACGGGGGTTGACAGGCTTCGGTAGGGGACTGGGAACTGTGGTAATCTGGCTTATCGTTTTCTGCTGGATATGGATTCCTATACTGGTGTTCTGGCTCAGGCGGCGACGCCGAAGGAAAGCTAGAATCGGCTGAGTCGTAATCACCTGGCGACGGTAAGTTTAATATTGTTAAGAAGAGGTGATTTACATGAAGGCAGGACTGGTCTATGCCCCGATTTATCTGGAGCATGATACAGGCAATCATCCCGAAAACTCCCAGAGACTGGTGGCTATCATGTCACACCTGGAAAAGACAGGCACTATAGAAATGGTCACCATGCTTTCGCCACGCGCTGCGTCGATGGAGGAGCTGGAGATGGTGCATACGGCGGAATACATTTCTGGGGTTAAGGAGGAGGCTGAGAGTGGTGGTGGCTGGCTTGATCCTGACACGGTGATGTGTTCCAGATCTTATGAAGCGGCTTTGTATGCTGTCGGGGGGCTTTTGACTGCCGTGGAGACAGTGATGAAGGGGGAGGTGGATAGTGCTTTTGCCCTGGTCAGACCTCCGGGGCATCATGCCATCAGCAACCGCGCAATGGGATTCTGTATTTTCAATAATATAGCTGTGGCGGCTAAATTTGCTCTGGCTGGCTTTGACCTTGAGCGTATTCTCATCGTTGACTTCGACGTCCATCATGGCAATGGGACGCAGGACGCCTTTTACGCTGACCCGAAGGTTCTTTATTTCTCCACTCATCAATATCCTTATTATCCTGGTACAGGGAGTGTGAGCGAGGCTGGAGCTGGTGAGGGAGAGGGATTTACCGTTAACTTCCCTATGACTGCCGGGTGGGGTGATGAGGAGTACTCGCGTGCCTTTAACGAGGTTTTGGTGCCGGTAGCGCGGAGATATCAGCCACAGTTTATACTCGTTTCCGCTGGTTTCGACCCTCATTGGGCTGATAGTTTAGCTATGATGGAGGTGAGCGTTACCGGCTTTGCTCAAATGGTAACGGTGCTCAAGGATTTAGCTACCGAATTATGCTCGGGGCGTCTCGTTTTTGCCCTTGAGGGTGGATATAACCTTCAGGTGGCTGCTTCTTCAGTGAAAGCCACCTTCGATGTACTCATGGGTAGCCAGGAGATAGTTGACCCTTTGGGGAAATCACCAAGGAGAAAATCCGAGGGATTCGAGGAGCATATAGAGAGAATAAAGAAGCTACATCACCTGACTTAATGCTAAGGCCAAAATCCAGAAATTAAACTGCCAAACGACAGAGCAAGAACCAAAAATGAGCCCCTCTGGCATTTTTGAATTGTAAATTTGATTTTTGGCTTCTAGATTTTTACGTTTTCGAGCATAACTCTTTCGGTTATGCGGTTTTTCCAACAGAGGGAATCCGGGAGAATAATTTCTTCCACTCTCCCTTCTCCCAGGTTACTAGAAGTGGACCGGCAATGAATAGGGAGCTATAGGTGCCGGCCAGCAATCCAATCAGCAATACCAGGATGAAATTGTGGATTGTTGCTCCACCGAAGAGGAACAGAGCCAGTATTACACAAAGGGTGGTCAGCGAGGTATTCAGAGAGCGCCCCAGGGTTTCCAGGAGACTGCGGTTTACTACCACTGCGAAGTCAGGGCTGATGATTTTAATCATGTTTTCCCTGATGCGGTCGAAAACAACAACGGTGTTATTAATGCTGTAACCCACAACTGCCAGCAGTCCGGTGATGAACATAGCATCAACCTCTACATTAGCCAGTCTGCCCATGATGGAGAAAACGCCCATCACTATCAGCGCATCGTGAGCCAGAGCAATTATGGCGCAGGTGCTCCAGCGAAAAGGTTTGGGCATGCGGCGGAATGCCCAGGAGATATAAAGCAACATGGCTATGGCAGCTATTATCACAGCGATGCCAGCATTACGAGCTGTTTCGGCAGCAATAACGGGGGACATCTCGAGGGGAACGGAGATGTCCACGTCCCTGGAGAAAATCGCTTCCAATCTATCCCCTAATTCGTTCACTTCTTCCGTCGATATAAACTTCATGCGCACGAAGAAGTTGCGCCCATCCCGTTGAAATTGAATTATCGCTTCAGGATGTCCGAAGTTTGTTATTTCCTGGCGCAGTTGACTCTGAAGCTGGGTGGACTCACTCTGCTCTACTTTGGGGGTGAAATCGATGGTCATAGATGTACCGCCGGAGAAGTCGATACCGGGCTGTAATTTAAAGGCGGCCAGTGAAATTATGGCTATAAGTATCGCTATGGCCGATACCAGGAAGAACCACCTTTTTTTACCCACAAAGTCAATCATTCTTTTACTCCGTAAGCTGTCAGCCTGGTAACCAATCGACTGCTGACAATAAGGCGAAGGAAAGTTCTGGTGATAACGATGGCTGTGAACATACTCAGGGCCACGCCGATAAACAGTGTTATAGCGAAGCCGCTAACCATGGAGGCATGGAATGTGGCACTGGTACCAAGCCAGATGAGGACTGCGCAGGCGATAAATGTGGTAATGTTGCTGTCACGAATAGCTGTCCAGGCGCGGTCGAATCCAGCTTCTGCCGCCGCACCTAAAGTGCGGCCGCCGCGCAACTCCTCCTTCATCCTTTCAAAGATGAGGATATTTGCGTCTACTGCCATGCCCAGGGATAGGATGGCACCGGCTATGCCGGATAAAGTAAGGGTTAAGGGAAAGGCACTGAAGATAGCCAGCAGGAAAGCACCATAAATACCGAGACTGATACAGGCTATTAAGCCGGGCAAGCGGTAGTAAATAAGCATGAACAGGAGAAGCAGTATAATTCCGATTATTGCAGCCAGCTTGCTTTTTTGAATGGAATCAGCACCCAGAGTAGGATCCACATTCTCCTGTCCGATAATTGCCAGAGGAACATCCAGGGCACCGGAATTGAGCTGTATTGCCAGGGTATCGGCTTCGTCCATGGTGAAGTCGCCCTCGATTTGCCCGAGTGTTCCAGCTTGGATTACACTCCGTACTACCGGGGCTGAAATTATCTCATTGTCCAGGAAAATAGCCAGTGGCTTCTGTAAATTCCGCCTGGTTATCTGCTCAAACAGATATCCTCCCTCGCTATCCCACTCGATAACGACCAGGGGCCCTTGATAAGGGTCTATATTCATGCTGGCGCGTTTGAGATATTCACCTGTGAGTGCTCTCTCTATACCGTCTCTCCCTTCTGCTTTAGCAGGTTCATCTTTAAATACCCACCCGCCCATGTCGTTGAGCACCGGGTTGTTATTTTCATCTACTTCCTGCTCTCGGAAGTCGAGTAAAGCTGTTTTCCCGATAAGGTTAATCGCCTCATTTACATTTTCCACCCCTGGAAGTTGAATCAATATTCGGTCAGCCCCCTGTCTCTGAATTACGGGCTCGGTGGTACCATATTGATTGACTCTTCGCTGGATTTTTTCTATCACCGATGACATAGCTTCCTCATCAGTTATAGAGGGGTCCTTTTTAGATAGATCAGCCTTGTAAAGCAACTGGCTGCCTCCCTTAAGATCAAGACCTAGAGTAAGCCCATCGGGGCCAAGAAGCTTGGTATTAAGGGGTACTATTGACCACAGGGCAAGGCCAAGTAACACCAGTATAAAGATAAGCAGGTAGATATTTTTCTTTTTCAATTACCTGACCTCGTACCGCTTTGCAGTTTATTTAACTCCTTTTGTGCCAGGGCCAGTGCTTCCTCCCTGGTAGTTATCTCGCCACTGGCTTGTGATTCACGTACCAGAGATAGAAGCTCGCCAATCAGCGATCCAGGAGACAATCCAATAGTGTTTATCAGGTCATGCCCATCAATAAGCTTTACTGGCAAGAGAACATCTTGTTGTTTTTCATGCCCTGATAGTATATAGCCTGCTAGCTGGCAATGTTCTTTCCATTCTTTGGTAGTCATAAGGGGTCCACGGCTGGCCAGATGATCGGCCAGGGCCAGAAGCAGGATGTCAATTCCAGCGTCGCCGGTGTCCCTGAAGTAGCGATAAATTGCCCTTTGTGTGGGCATTCCCTCGTTTGCCATTTGAACGGGCCGGAGGTGATGATAAACAAGGCTTTCTACCAGGTTTATTTCCTTATTACTGAAGCGTAGCCTTTCCAGGATGTTTGCAGTTATAGCCGCTCCCTGTTTTGGGTGTCCCAGGAAGCGCGCCCTGCCGGTGTCATCAATAGACTTGGTCCTGGGCTTGGCTATATCATGCAATAACCCGCCTAATTTAAGCAAAACCTTGCGATTGCTACCCGAAGAAATTTCCTGAGATAAGTGCTGGTCTATTAAATCTGACCAGGGGGCAGCAGCCAGTATTTCTTCGTGGCCATATTCCCAGTCATTTTCTCTCATTAAAAATTCCGCTGCTGCTACCGTCTGAACAGAATGCTCAAAGACATCCCAGAAATGCACCGTTGGCTGACCTACTCCTTTGCTCTCTGCCAGTTCAGGTATCAGAGCTAGAAGCAAACCAAGACTGTCCAGGTAGAGTAGATGTTGAGCAGCTTTAGGCAGGCTGAGTAATCGCAGCAGCTCCTCTCTAATTCTTTCACCGGCGATCCTGGTGATTGATTGGGAGTGGTGACGAATCAAGTTTTCTGTCTCAGGTGCTATAGTGAAATCGAGCTCAGCGGCCAGACGCACCGCTCGGAGCAGCCTCGCTGCGTCGGATTCAAATATTTCATCGCTCACTGCCCGTAGCACCTTGTTTAATGAATCCTTTTCCCCGGAGAAGGGGTCTATCAGCTTTAATTGAGATTGCTTCCCTGTATTTGCAGTGACAAATCGGCTTAGTTCCATAGCCATAGCGTTTACGGTGAAGTCCCGTCGGGCGAGGTCTGATTCAATATCGCCCGAGAAGGAGGAAAAATCAAGGTGCCACTCAGTTCTACAACACTGAAACTCTCGTGTGATGCTCTCCTGTGGCCCTTGCTTAAATACTATTACCCTGGCTATGCTGTTGGCACTGTCTAGTAATACAAATTTACCATTGAGGTCATCAGCAACCAGCCGAGCTATGTCCGGGGCATTACCGCTCACTGCAATGTCAACATCACTTGTTTGCCTGCCCAGAAGCGAGTCGCGAATGATGCCGCCCACAACATATCCTTGATATTCCTGGTGCGATAATGAGTGGTATACCCTGTTCAGGATATCAGTTAGACTGGTTTGCTGGAGGTAAGACATCGCCGATAATTATAGTTTGAAGCGAAGCCTGTTGTAAAGTGCATGTACTCATCCACATGATCGGTGACACTCTGCCTTCTTTACTGTCGTTGTGGTGGGGGAGCTCTAATGTCGTTGCGAGGGGAGGGCACTAATGTCGTTGCGAGGGGCTAGCCCTACTGTCATTGCGAATGGCTAGCCCTACTGTCATTGCGAGGGGCGCTAGCCCCGAAGCAATCTCACACCTCACGCTGTCTTTGCGAGGCAGCTCTGCTGCCGTGGCAATCCGGTGGGG
>CAZCKW010000044.1:0-8791 GCA_964499375.1 uncultured Dehalococcoidales bacterium | reverse complement strand
CCATCTTTTGGCACAATATCATAAATGCCACCAGTAAGATAGGGCTTGTATTGCTCATATCCGTCGGTGTCGTTTTTAATTTCAAATACTACTTCACCCAAATGAAACTGAATCTCTTTGTTCCCGTTCCCGGCATCTTGTATAATGGCCACTGTTTCTGGAGCAATAGGCTGACGAACACGAATATCAGCAGGTTCATCTCTCTTTATACCAAAACGAGTTGATACCTGTGGTGGGTTTGTACACAGCTCTCCTGCTATTTTCATAAACCCTGAAAGACTTCTAAGGCTAAGCGTGAATATTGTGGTGTTAGTTAATTCCACAAAGACATCAAAGTGTGGTTCCCGATTGTATATGCCAGAGAAATCCCATCGTGTAGCCCTTCCTCGCATTGCTTTTGATATTCTCTGTAAATCAGATGACAATTCTTGCTCAAGCCAATTTGGCGTTTTCTCTGACTTCTCTTTAAGTGGTAGGTTTAATTTGCCCCTAAGCCGCCTAGCTGCTATTTGATTTGAGACAATTAAGCCAATAGCTATGGCCCCTATAATTGAAAAGAAAATAAATATGGGTGCTACAGAGTTAATCCAAGCTATCACGCCTCCTACACTACCAATCAGTGCGGGAAATAATATATTCATAATGCCCCACACTGTGTCTCCGTGAGACACCCATTCCCAGATTTTCTTAAGTTTCCCCATATCCCTATTCTACCACATTCTAATCCTGGGCCAAGTAGATAAGTCTGGTTTTGACTATACACTATATATAGTACCTCCTTATCAGTTTTGTGAGTTAACAAGATAGGCATTTTAATAAATTCATCATTGTATTCAACATTTACAAACATCTCTTCAAAGTTTGTAAATGGTTTGTTTGGATCAGGTAATAGGTCATTCTCCGGATGGATTATTGCTTGTTTTATTTCTTCTATCTTACTGCTGGGCATATCAGACACGAACACTTCGTATATTTCCTTTGCACCTGGTTTACTCCATGTTTCAATGATCTGGTAATAAATCCTTCCTGCTTTGTCTGCATTTTAGATACTACTTCTACACACGCCATTGCGTAAGCTAGGGGTAATGACGCATCTGCCCAACGATGGGGAGTATCTCTAAACCAGGATGTGTTATTAGCTATGTTCCTTATTGAAGTTTCACCGTCGCCAATCATGCCCGAATTATATCCGAAAACAAAGGTAATATACATAATCCTTTTGACATTAATGAACTTGTATTATATATTCGTACCTAAGTCGGATATTATCAATGCAATATCTAATTTGGTTAATGAATAATCAGTTTTATTTTTATTGATATTAACTACACCCATAAATAGTCGGCTTATAGGGGGACGTAAATAAAATGGTAAAACAGGATTTGCCTCGGTGCCCGTGTGGTTCCGGTAAGTTATATGAAGACTGTTGTTATCAGAAAAAGGGTACCGATGGGGAGCCACTATACTTCAAGGGGGCTATATTTTTTGACGGAAAAACTTATCATCCTATTCCTAATGCTAGATTTGCATTTATTATTGGAAGTCAAACTGTAGATAAATATAGAGAATATGCAAAAGAATTAGTTGCTAAATCAACGTTGTCTGCACGTCATCACGAAAATTTTATAAATTGTTATGGATTATTCTATCAATCTTATGAACAGTTGATAAAAACACTAGAAGCACCCAGCGGTAAAGGAGCCTCTTTCCAAACAGATTCTATTGAAGCTCGAAAATGCTGGAAAGATTTTTTATTACACGGCAGAATATTAATTGATTTTATTGGTTTACACTCAAGAGGAGCTTTAGGATTGAATCAGCAAATTGGTGGTTTAAATAAAAAGAAATATGAGACATTATTAAATACTCTTAATAAACAAGGCTCTAGAGATAAAAAATTCCTTGAAATAAAATCTCAATTGGAACTATTAAAGGATGACATTATTATTTTTATTGGTTTTAGAGACAAGGAAAAAATTCAGGATACCATTGTCGAATTTCCAGCTATTGATAGTGAATATGGTTTAATCAAAGATGGGAAAGTTATTTTAAATGGTGACACTTTTGATATGATAGAGTTCATAAAGTATTCTTATGGTTCTATACATAAATTGACATTGATTTTATTGGGCGTTACTCCCAATTTCTGATCGAAAAAGTAAAAGGTATTGAATAGCTATACGCATGACTGGACAGATATCCCAAAGATTTTAAAGTGGTATAGGAAAATGAACACACGTGATTTTTTGCCAAAAGAATTAACCGAGAAACCGATTTTTACCGATGAGGTTTGGGAGGAATGTCGTAACAGCAAAGATTTTATGCCTATTTTGTTTGAGTGGTACAAATATATTGCTGGAATGTGTAATAAGTTAGCTGATATTTCAAAGGATTCCCCTGCAATTAAAGAAATGTCCACATTAAATTATGCAGTATTAACTGGATTATTAAACAGGTGTTCTCGACTTATGACGTCTAATTTGCGTTTATCCGTCACACATAAATATGGAGAGACAATAGCTTTGCTAGATCGTTCTATACATGAAAGCGCGGTTATTGTTCAATGGCTTTGTTTAAATGATAGCGAAGATGGTTTTAAGCGGTATTTAGCTTTTGGCATGAAAAACGATATCATTTTGAAGAATCATATTTTAGCAAGTATAAGTGAACGTAACGGTGAGATACTTGTTATTGAAAAATCAATGTTGGATTCAATAGAAGACTTCATAATTTCAACTGGTCTAACGGAAGAGCAAATTAAAGAAACGAAGCCACTACCAAACCTTTGGAGTATGTGCAGAGAAATCGGTTTTTCAGAGAGGTTTTATATTGGGATTCAGCGCATGGGATCACACGAAGTTCATGGGACATGGACATCACTGAGGACACATTATCTTATGAGAGATAACCAAGGAGAATATCGTCTTCGTGATCTTGACGTTCCTCCTCATGAAAACCAGTTTATGGATATTCCGATGATGATTTTATATGCACTGGTGAAATTTATAGAATGTGTTGTCGAAGATGATGGTTTTAGAGAACCCATTAGCTCAATCTTAGATGATAGTATATCAGAAATGCAGAAACTGATATCTGAAATAACGAGAGAAGATTTTGAGTTAGCTCCTGAGTAATGTGGAAACAATAATCGTTCTTTTTTATGATATTACTATGAATCTAAAAGGTATCGCCCACGAGTACGCATGACTGGACAATGATCCCGATGTTTGTCCAATGGTAGAGAAGCTAATCCTCGACAGATTAATATCATCTGGCTTGCCTGACTGATACATCTAACTCCGGCAAAGCGAAGGGGAAGTATTCATTTCCTTCGCTCTGCCCAAAGATAACAGCCATCCATTACCAAACAATATCACGATTGATACTTGACAGGAATATTCTATATGATATTATAAATGCATCGGTCTACGACGTATTAACCAACAATACGTCAACTTAATGAAAGGAAGCCACAGTGAATCAAGTAGCTATTATGGCTGACACCCTATCTGGAATACCGCCAAAAATGGCCGATGAATTTAATATTAAATTAATACCACTCCATATACTAATGGATGGTAAAAGCTACATGGAAACGGAGTTGGATAAAGACCGATTCTATGCTCGATTAATGCAAAAGGATAATTTACCAACAACCTCAGCGCCCACCGCTGCGCAATTTCTTGAAGGGTACCGGGAACTAAGTCAAAAAACAGAATCTATCATACATATCTGCTATACCTCATGGATTGGTATGGGCTATAAACAGGCTATGCAAGCCAAAAGCATGGCCAACGATGAACTGCCCAACACCGCCATTGAAGTGATTGACTCACGCGTCGAATGTGGAGCACAACTACTTTGTATTCTGGAAGCAGCGAGAGCTGCCGCTGAGGGTAAAAGTTTTTCCGAGGTGGTAAGCATTGTCAATGAATTAGTTCCGAGGCTAAACTCTCTCTATATACTGGATACGTTTTACTACACCCGTAAGGGTGGAAGAATGGGTAAAGCAAGTATTTGGGATGATTCCGCACTCGCCGTTAAATCTATCCTGGAACTCGATGCCTCTACTGGGGGAATACCAACACCCGTGACGAGAACCAGAACTAAGGCTGAAGCAATAAGAAAAGCAGTTGAGCTAGTGAAGAATAGAAACGGAAATAGAAAGCTACATGTAGCAGTCAGTCAAGGTAATACACCAAAGCAAGCACAGGAGCTTAAGCGCCAGCTTCTATCACAAACATCTATCAAGGAAATTTATTCCACGCGTATTTCACTAATACATGCAGTCCACTGGAGCCCTGGAGCACTTCGCCTCGGCTGGTTCAGCGAGGACTGATGGCCAATGTGAGGATACCAAATAATCAGGAGGTTACTATGAGAAAGGTAGCAATTATGACCGATACAGCAAGTAACCTGCCACTGAAATTGGCACAGAAGTCTGACATTAAGGTGATGCCATTCCACATCATCATGGATGGCAAAGACTACCTGGATACAGAAATAGACATAGATGCACTCTATGCCCGACTGGGTACAAAAGAAAATCTACCTACAACATCTTTTCCCTCCGTCGAGGAATACCTGCAAGTTTATCAAGAGCTAAGCCAGAAAGCAGAGGCTATCCTGTTTATCTCTGTAACCTCTATTTTTACCAACGCCTATAGCCTGGCACTGGAGGCTAAGGAGATAGCCGGTAAAGAACTACCCAAAACCAGTATTGAAGTGCTCGATTCCCGCACTGCTGGAACAGGACTGGCGCTTATTGTTTTACGGGCAGCAAGGTTGGCAGAACAGGGCAAGGATATAAAGTTAATTATGGAAGATGTCAACCATTTGATACCACGAGTAAATCATCTCTCGGCACCAGATACACTGTTCTACTTAGACAAAGGAGGACGAATATGTGAAGCCAAGTCCTGGGCTGAAGCACAAGCAGTAAGTGGTTTCCGAACTATCGTGGAGATAGATGCCTCCACAGGAGGAATGACAAAACCTGTAGCCAGAGCCAAAACAAGAAAGCAGATAATGGGAAATTTGGTAAGTACAGCCAAGGAAAGGGCAGGAAATAGTAAGATACATGCAGGTATAACTCATAACAACGCTTCTGCTCAAGCTGAAAAGTTAAAAGAAATGGTCTCCTCCCAACTTCAATGTGACGAGCTCTACGTTTTTGAAGCCCTGGCACCAGCAATAGTTCACACCGGGCAAGGGCTCGTTGACCTTGGATTCTATGTCAGTGACTGACTAACTCAGCTGCCTGAGTATCAATACGAAGGTTTACTATGAACAAGATTAGCCATTATGACTGACACAGGTCTACATGCCACCATCTATACGGATAACCTGAGCCGTGATATAGCCAGCCCTATTACTGGCCAGGAAAGCTACTAACTCAGCCACTTCTTCTGTTTCACCACAGCGTCCCAATGATATCATCGGCATAATAGCATTCTTTGCCTCATCAGATAGCCTTTCCGTCATGGCGGTATTGATGAGGCCTGGCGCCACTGCATTGGCAGTTATGTTACGCGATCCGACCTCGCGAGCGATACTCTTAGTAAATGCAATTAAACCTCCCTTGGAAGCAGCATAATTAGTTTGCCCTACATTACCAATCAATCCAGCCACAGAGGCAACATTGACGATTCGCCCCCATCTTTGCTTCATCATGGACCGCAGGGCGAACTTGGTGCACAGGTAAGCCCCTCGCAAGTTCGTATTTATTACATCATCCCAGGTATCGTCCGACATCCTCAACAGCAAATTATCCCTGTTGATGCCAGCATTATTAACCAGAATATCAATTTTGCCCCATTTATCGGTTACCTGCTGTACCATTGCTTTTACCGCCTCGCTGTCCCTAACATCAGCTTCCACTGCCATAGCCTCTCCACCTAAACCGACAATAGTTTCCACTACATTATCAGCGTCATCTTTGTTACTCTCCTCGATTAACACATAATTAATTGCCACCTTAGAACCCAGGCTGGAAAGCTTCAATGCAATAGCTTTACCCATACCTCGAGAAGCACCAGTAACCAGTGATACTTTATTCTCCAGTTCCATTTCAGCCTCCTATAATTCCGATAATATTCTGAAACATCACCCAGCGTTATTGCAAGCCTTTCAATCCTGCTATTTCCGCACCGCCACCCATAACATAACAAATAAACAATGAACAAACTCGTATTATCAGTAATAGCCCTGCGAAGTAATCTCGGCTACTACCCGGTGAATTTCTTAAGTACCAGACAGCAATTTTCTCCACCCAGCCCAAAACCATTCTTCAGGCAGACATTAACCTGAACCTGACGAGCCACATTGGGTACATAATCCAGGTCACATTCAGGATCTGGTGTTTCATAATGTATGGTCGGGTGGATAATACCTTTATTAATCATCAGTATAGAGGCGATAACCTCAATACCACCGGCTGCTGTTATTGTATGACCAATCATGGATTTAGTAGAGCTTACAGGTATTTTATAAGCATATTCACCAAATACCATCTTTATAGCCCTGGTTTCATTGGCATCGTTCAATCGAGTGCTGGTGCCATGAGCATTTATGTAATCAACGTCTTCAAGCTTTAACCCGGCATTTTTAATAGCAGTGCTCATAGCATAAGCCTCTGTTTCAGGGGCTGGAGCAGTCTGGTCATAAGCATCAAACGACCAAGCGGCACCAGCCACCTCGGCTAGAATTGGCACACCTCTTTTTATTGCGTGTTCGTAGGTTTCCAAAACAACCAGTCCAGCCCCTTCACCATAAATAAATCCACTGCGATTGAGGTCGAACGGGCGGCAAGCTTTCGCTGGATCAGGTTCGCGAGAAAGAGCTCCGAGTATATCAATACCAGCTACACTGACTGAAGATACGGTGGCATCAGCTCCTCCAGCCACCATTACATCAGCATAACCCAGTCGAATGAAATTTAAAGCATTACCTATAGCATCAGCGCCACTGGCACATAAGCTATTCACACTGGTATTAGGACCTTTAGCTCCCAATAACATCCCTGTCTGCATTGCCGCCCCGCTAGGGCTTGATTTGGCAACAAGAAGAGGGTCGATTCTTCTTGGCCCTCGTTTCTCAATTACCTCAAGTTGTTGGTCCTTGTAGCCAGCATCCAGCTGGCCAGACATACAGACACCCACCCTCTCAGGATGCTCCTGGTTCATATCCAATCCGGCCGATTGAATCGCTTCCTTGGCAGCAGCAATAGCCAGGTGCGCAGTCCTGGCGTTGCGATCTACCGTTTTTAAATCCATATACTCAGCGGGGTCAAAATTCTTTACCTCAGCACTTACCTTTACACGGAAATTACTGGTATCGAAACGGGTAATAAGATCAACTCCCGACTTCCCTGCGACCAATCCCTCCCAAAACTCCCCCACATTCAAGCCTATAGGATTAACAGTTCCCATTCCAGTTACTACAACTCGCGGTATATCCAATTTACCTACCTCCTTCAGAGGGTATTTCCGTAATTATCATAGTTCGCTCTCTTTCGGTATAATAAAAGGCGCCACGGATGTACCTCCATCAACAATAATAGTCTGACCTCTTATCATAGAAGCCTCTTCACCGCACAGAAAAGCCACCACATTAGCTACATCTTCCGGAGCTACCATTCTCCCTGCTGGCGTTGCCTGGCGATTATCCTTTAAAAACCCCTCCTTAATATAAAACCTCAGCGCCTCTGTATCCACAGCAGAAGCAGCTACAGCATTAACACAAATGCCTCTAGGAGCAAGCTCTATCGCAAGGTAACGAGTTAAAGCCTCCAGCGCAGCCTTAGATATTCCCACAGCAGCATAAGTAGGCCATGCAAAGGAGGAACCCAGGCTAGAAATATTGACTATTATGCCTCCCTTTCCCATCAGTTTGGCTGCCCTTTGGGCACAGAGCAAAGCGGCTCTAGCATTGATATTCATGGTCCAATCCCAAGCTTTAACATCAACGTCCATGACTGAGCGACCTACACCTGAGGCAGCATTATTAATCAAGATGTCCAGATGACCAAACTTAGCATCAATAGTATCGAACATTTCATCAAGCTTTGCAGGGTCACCCACATTAGCCCTGATAACCTCAGCCTTAACCCCCATAGCCTCTATATCTCTGGCTGTCTGTTCCGCAGCCTCGCGACGGCGGAAGAAATTGACAATAATATCAGTGCCCTGCGAAGCAAGTTTCAAGGCAGTAGCTCTACCAATTCCTCGACCACTACCAGTAACTAAAGCTATCCTGCCTTCGGTAGACATCTCTAGCTCTTCTCCTTTTCTGCCACACGGTTTTCTACATAAGCAATAAAATCGCCGAAATTCTGAAAATTCTGAGCATCCTCATCCGGGATTTCAATATCAAATTCATCTTCTATTGCTACCAGAGCCTGCACCATATCCAGAGAATCTGCCTTTATATCCTTGAAAGTACTCTCACGAGTAAGTATGTCCTTCTCAACATGTACGATATTGGCTATAATTTCCTTAATTCGTTCCTCAACAGACATTCATGCCTCCTTACGATTTATTTTTGAATTTTAATAATTCCGACTTTAAGCAACTACAATATCAGCCTCAGCAGTATTCTTGGCGCTTGATATAGCATGAGCCATATGAGAGGCCCGACATGCTCCATGCGCTATCCTGACTACACCATCTACACCCCATAGAATACCACCACCCACATCCTCCCCCTCATAACTCAACCTGGTTATCGGGAACAGCTTATTAAAGAAGTACCTGGATATACTACCCGTCAGTGGATACTTTCTTAGCTTTTT